>JAQXFF010000196.1 GCA_029250425.1 Candidatus Thalassarchaeaceae archaeon
CCAAGGTTGCTCATACATCCCAGCGGGTGGAACAATAACTTTGGTAGTGCACTCTGAATACGAAATCGGGATTTCGGTGTGATACCAACGGCGGCGACTGATGGGCCAATCAATACTCACATTTTCCATCCAATCTAGCAAAAATTGCTTGTTTCGTGAAGGGATGAAATTAATCTCATCAACGTGATCTCGCATACGATCCTGTATGTGTGTCTGACGCACATACCATTCTTTCAATAGAATGATTTCAACAGGATTCTTCCCTCTTTCGGATACAGGAACTTCTTGATCTCGCATCTCGATGTTGTCAATACGACCATCCGCTTCTAATTGTGCAATGACAGCCTCACGGGCATCCTTGACCTTGAGCCCAGTAAGAGGGCCTGAAATTTCGGTCATATAGCCATCCAAATCAATGGCTTGGAATGGTGTCAGCCCCAATTCTCGGAATACGGTGACGTCGTTCTGGTCACCGAATGAGCAGACCATCAGAATGCCAGAACCGAATTCTGATTTGACTGAAGGGTGTGTTTGAATCTCAACTTCTGTACTGCGACCTTCAACACCCACAGGAAGTATGGCTTTTTGACCTACAAGATGTGTGTACCGTTCATCTTCAGGATGTACAACAACAACACCACAAGCGCAAATTAGTTCGGGACGAGTTGTAGAAATGATCAATTCTTCACCACTTGTGGTAGACCATTTGACGTCCACGAGTTGTGTTTTTCTCTGTAAACGCTCAACTTCAGCATCAGCAATGGTTGTACCCTCTACAGGGTCGTAAATGTTGGGTCGAAGATCTTCAATGATTTCTCCACGCTTGAATAAATCGACGAAAATCGCTTGGGTTACCGCACGATAATCAGGGGCATCAGTGAGATATTCCCTAGAAAAATCACAGGAAAGCCCGACTCGGGATGCGGTTTTCCGCATTGCTTGAGTAAACTCCTCAATGGTTTCCTGACAAAGTTTCAAAAATTCAGCTCTATCGTATGTCTTCATTTTACGGCCAGTGTTTTTCTCAACTGTAAATTCGATATTGATTCCATTCCGATCTACACCCCACGGGAAGTACACTTCCTTACCGAGTAATCGCTGACTGCGTGCAATGACATCAATCATACTGTATTGTGCCACAGCTCCGATATGCCAAGTTCCACTTGGATAAGGAGGTGGGGTATCGATCACAAAAATTTCCCGCCCGCTATCCGGGTTGAATCCATAACGTGCACCATACACAGAAGCATCCGCGTAGTGTGCTTCTTGGATGCGTTTCTCTAGGTCGATTGACCAGCGTTTATCTGTTATGGTTGGCTTTGCCATTGGTGTTCCCACCTTGGGCCCTACTGCGGTGACGTGAACAGGTCCAACCGCGCGGTCGTGGCTTTCTGTTTTCAAGCCTCCCGTAGACATTGGGGCATGAGGAATTAAAGGGCGAAGGCTGGGAAGGGTACCCCTGAGGGGCGAGCGTGGACGAGAAGGACGACATTAGCAAGAGCGATTTGGCTCGTGCGAAAGTTCAGGACTTCAGTTCAGATGTTCGACGTAGAATCAGTGGTTTTGAGTCTCAAAAAGCAGTCGATACATTACTTTCCGCTCCAAAATTGATCCGGCGTGAATTGCAGGAAATGTCATTCTTCGGTGCCCTAACTCGCTTCCCCGCAGCCACAGTACTTTTCTGCTTGATTCTAACAGCATTTTTCGCCTATCATTCAGGAATCACTGACCAGTGGAGAGATGACCACCAATCGATGAATGTCAATGGGGATTTGGCTGCATTCCTACCTGAAGGTAGTCAGGTCGGCGCCGATATCGCAGAAGTCGAGTTGGATTGGACTACTAACGTGATGATTATTTATGTAGAATCAGGAGAAAATAATATCACAGATCAACCCATTCTCAAACAGATGGATGAACTCGAAAGATTACTGAATTACCAAGTTTCAGATGATG
>JAQXFF010000013.1 GCA_029250425.1 Candidatus Thalassarchaeaceae archaeon
CCCCATTAGTATCTAGGTGATTAAAATGAAAATGGCGATGATTGTTGCAATGGATGAAGATGGATGCATTGGCAACCAAGGGACCCTCCCATGGCGATTGAAATCAGACATGGCTCGATTCAAAACGTTGACCGAGTCGGATGGTTTCAATGCAGTCATCATGGGTCGCAAGACATGGGATTCTCTACCAGATGCGTTTCGTCCATTGCCCGAACGTGTGAACATCGTAATGTCTCGTGATTCCGAATGGTCCGCCGAAGATGCTGACACAGCATTGTATGATGGTCGCGCAATTGAGATTGCTTATGCTGAAGCGTGTGACGAATGCTGGGTGATTGGTGGCGCCCAAATTTATTCGATGTTCCTAGAAAGAGTAGAAGAAGTTCATGTGACGACAGTACACACTTCAGGTTCAGGCGATGTTAAATTCCCTGAATGGGATCGAAATACGTGGGCCGAAGAAGTCGTTGAAAAATTAGCTGCCGATGAGGACAATGCCTTCGCAACCACCTACTCGATTTGGAGAAAATTGTGATTCAGTTTTGTTTGCGGCAAATCATTGACAATGTGCCTGCCCAATCATTGTGTGATGCAGCCCTGAACATTTGCAATACTTCGAATCCGGCATTTTCAACCATTAAATGCCACTCTCTCTCACTATGCATGGCCATACGGGTCCCTACTTTTTCGGACCAATTGTGACACGCATCATTCTCAAGATAATGATCAATTCCAAACGCGAATATTCCGCCGGTTTTCAGCCACTTTGAGCAAACCAATTTGAGGAATTCTGGAATGTCATCTAGATAGTACAGGACTTCCATCGAGTGGACGAAATCGACCGGTTCTTCAGGTGCCCATGTTTGCAAATCTGCATGGAGGTATGTCCCTTTTGGGTCGATTTCAATGGCACGTAAAATCATCGAAGCGGCACCATCAACTCCAACTGCTGATTTACACATCTCTTGGGCAGACAAAATCCTGACCACCCAGCCGTTACCACAACCGGCATCAATGGCGCTAAACTGCGAATCACCTTTTGCGATTTCTTCAAACGCGGATGTCAGTATCTCAGCAACCGCTGGCGCATGTCCTTCCTCCATGCCCAGATCTTTGCCAATATCGGCCCATTCGGAAAAGACGTCCGTTGCTTTTCGCATATTCACGCGCAAACAAAAGTACTGTATCGGCTTTACTCTCAATCCTCAGTCACAGGGCCTGCTCGAGATTGTGCCGCCCCTGCTTCCATCAGCCCTGCGGCTGGACCTATGGGCAAGTCATCAATTTCAGATTCTGTCAAGGGGCGGCTTTCGACATTGTCTGTAAGAATCATAGAATGGCCATGAGGATCTAGGAAAACAAGAGTCGCTACACGTTGCCCTTCCCGAATCTCTACCATAGCGTCAGTCAATTTTGCAATTTCTGAAACTGCTACCTCATTGTTCTCGACGACAGCTTGTCGACCCACCATGTCAATGATATCTTGGAATCGGTTCAGTACGCCTTCGATATTGGATACATATCCCGTAGAATGTGAACCGGGACGCACTTCTAGATCCAGTTCGATCATACGAACTGTACATGCTGAGCCGCGAATGATTCGAATTTGTAAATCATCAACGGATTCAATTCGATAGGTTTGGCAAGAACCTTCTCTGGCTTCTGCAGGGATGAAATCGGTTTGGCGCCACCCACAACCTGGGCATGTCAGTGTCACTTGAGTATGTTCTCCAAAATATGCAATTTCTTCGGTATGTGCAAGCATAGTGAGGCCTTGATCGAATCCACATATGATGCAGGAAACATCGATTACGCTCTCCATGAAGATATGTCCCCCTACATGGCTTTCAATCTATGCGTCCGGTGCGAACACTTCGTTTTCTACACCCTTCACTGCTGCAAATCCAGCGGGGAGTAATATCAATCGGCCATCACCTACCTGAACAAGCGCACCCCCCAAGTCACCCTCGATAAGTTCCTGTAATCGTGAGACACAATTGGCGAACTCAACATCCCTATGGATGAGTCGTTTCAACTCAACAATGGCGATATCTCCGGCTGCCACCCAATCAAACAGCGCTTCAATTCCAGATGAGTCCTGCAATACTGCTCGGTGGATGATTGCTTCACCGCGTACATGAGGGATGGGTGCATCAGGATAGAGGTCACCTAAATCGTGGTAGGATTGAGCCGGTAAAACCGGCTCTGATTGTGCCTCTGAAATGGATGGCATCTCCATCCACTTGGGTTCATCTTCACCTTCCATGGAGGGGGTCTGAACGGTGACAATCCTTCAATCCTCGGACACATTTGACTTCATAGGTTCAAGAACCGTCGCGACCCCAGTGGGTCCGAGGTGCGACAGAGGGGGCGGCAAACGAGGGATTCAAAAGGGCCCCTCTTCTGGCGACATCATCCCTGAAGCGCACCTGCGTGGATTCTTGGAGGATATTGATATGGATGCGGATATGACAGCAGTAAAAACTGGCACGAGTACGATAGGGATTTGTTTTGATGGCGGCGTTGTCGTCGGTGCAGATCACCGGGCGACAATGGGCCACTTTGTTGCAAACAAGAGTGTACAGAAGTTGTTCAAGATTGCAGACAATCTTGCCCTCACCACAGCAGGCCTTGTTGGGCACGCACAATCACTGTCTCGAACTCTTGCGGCTGAAATGAGTTTGTTTGAACTCACACGTGGTCAGCAAATGTCTGTCAAAGGCGCGGCTACAATGACTGCAAACATTCTCGTTGGACGCCCCCACTGGGTACAGTTGCTCATTGCAGGTTACGACAGTACTGGTGGCAGCGTCTATTCAATCGATTCAGCTGGTGGTTCAATTCCAGATGAATACTGTGCGACTGGTTCCGGTTCACCTTACATGTATGGTGTTTTAGAAGACCAATTCAAACCAGGTATGACTGAGAAAGAGGCCCTCAAGGTCGCAGCAAAGTCACTGCTTGCCAGTGCTCAACGTGATGCGGCAAGTGGTAACGGCATGGATCTCGCAGTGATCACAGAGAAAGGATATCGTCCACTCGATGATGTCGAACTAGAAGCACTCCTCAAGCAGTGCTAAATCAATTCCCGGCGCACGCGCCGTCCTCGCACCCATCCTGTGGATGGGATTGTGATGCAGTGTGTACCGGGCCGAAAGGAGGTTGAGTCATGCGACTTACATTCCAACAAGTGAAAAAAAAGATTGAGAGTATGGTGCCTTCGGGTATAGACTATGAAGTGGACC
>JAQXFF010000210.1 GCA_029250425.1 Candidatus Thalassarchaeaceae archaeon
TCCATGGCGCGGCCGCCGAGTACGTATGAGGGCCTGACTAGCACTGGGAAACCAATTTCCTGCACCGCAGCTCTGATGGCAGCGGGTGTTTTGCCAGTTCGTCCATTTGGCAAGCGAATGATACTCCGTTTTCCAAAAGCCTCGAAGCGTTCCCGATCACTGGCTTCGTCAATCGCATCAGGTGATGTGCCAAGCATGGAACATTTCAGCCCCTTTCCATTCAGATGTGGCATCCTATCTTCAAGTGGTAGAGCGAGATTGATGGCTGTTTGGCCACCAAATTGCAATAAGATTCCATCGGCCCCTTCTCGTAGGAGAATTTCTGCAACGCATTCGGTGGTCAATGGTTCAAAGTAGAGACGGTCGGATGTATCGAAATCTGTGCTTACAGTTTCGGGGTTATTGTTGACCAAGATGGCCTCATGTCCGGCCTCACGAATGGCTTGAACTGCATGCACAGCCCCATAATCAAATTCGATCCCTTGTCCGATTCGAATGGGGCCTGAACCAATAACAACGAGACGGCGGCGCTCAATCTTCTTTTCCGCGGGAACATGGTCCACTCCTAATGGAGCACTGCCACCTTCGTATGTCGCATAGTAATAGGGTGTGACAGCGGCAAATTCAGCGGCGCATGAATCAACCATTCGGAATCGGGGGTGGAGTGACAATTCATGCCGGCGTTTCATGACATCAATTTCTGTTCGCCCCTCAGGAAGGTGATTCCATCCACTGGAGGGGAATCCAGAAATAGCGTCAGCGATATGTGCATCCGTGAATCCGAGTCCTTTCCAACTTCGCATTTGAGCTTCAGTGATTTGCATGGCATCGCAATTGGCGGCTACAATTTCGGCCTCCACATCTGCAATTTTCTTGAAACGGTGTAGGAACCAGCGAGTGATGTTTCCTGTCCCTTCCCGAACTTCTTCAATCCCCATACCACGCCTGAATGCTTCAACTAAAGCACCCATTCGACGGTCTGTAGCCACCTTTAGCCAATGATCCAAGACATCCTTTGGAAGGGGTTCGTGTGCGCGCTCATCCATTGATTCCCCATCGCTTGCATCCGCAAGAGTCAGTGGACGGGGGTGAGGTTGCCCATATTCTAGGGAAGCAATGGCTTTGAGGAAAGCCTCCTCAAAATTGCGGCCAATCGCCATGACTTCACCCGTAGATTTCATGCTGGTACCCAAAGTACGATCAGCAGTTCGGAACTTATCGAATGGCCAACGTGGAATTTTCACCACAGCATAGTCAAGAGTTGGTTCGAACGCCGCAGTCGTTCCTTCGCCCGTAATTGGGTTGGGCAACTCATCCAGTGTATAGCCGACAGCAATCAATGCGGCCATTCGTGCAATTGGATACCCCGTGGCCTTAGAGGCAAGTGCTGATGAACGTGAGACTCGAGGATTGACCTCAATCACTCTGAATTCACCAGTATCCTGGTTGACAGTGAATTGCACATTGCAACCACCCTTGATGTCAAGGCGTCGAATCAACCGTAGGGCAGCGTCACGCAACCCTTGGTGATCTCTGTCTGAAAGTGTTTGAGCAGGTGCCACAACAACTGATTCGCCCGTATGAATCCCCATCGGATCGATATTCTCCATCGTGCATACAATGGTGCAATTGTCACTTGCATCTCGCATGACCTCGTACTCAAATTCCTGCCATCCAAGAATACTTTCCTCAATCAGAACTTGACCTATTTGTGAGTGAAGGATGCCTTGGCTAGCAATTTCAACCAACTCACCCGTATTCCACGCAGTACCTCCACCAAGGCCACCTAGGGTAAATGCGGGGCGAATCAAAATTGGATACTTCCCCAGTTCATCGGCTGCTGCAAGAACTTCGTCAATTGAATTACAAGCCATCGCTTTAGAAATCGGAAGATCAATTTCTTCACAAACCTGGTTGAACAAGTCTCTGTCCTCAGCCTCATCAATCGAACGTAAATTGCAGCCAATGAGTTCCACACCCAATTCAGCAAGGACCCCACTATGGGCTAAATTGCTAGCAATGTTTAGGGCGGTTTGACCACCCATTCCTGCGAGTAGGGCATCCGGTTTCTCAATCTCAAGGATACGTTTGACTACATCTGGTAACAGAGGTTCAATGTAAATCCTATCAGCCATTTCAGGATCGTTTTGGATTGTGGCAGGATTGGAGTTGACCAGCACTACCTCGTATCCATCTGAGCGAAGAGCACGACAGGCTTGCGACCCCGAAAAATCGAATTCGGCGGCTTGACCAATACGGATTGGTCCGCTTCCTAGAATCATTACTTTCTGTAAATCATCTCGTCTTGGCATTTGCTTTCACCTCCAGATGGTTCGCAATCAATTCAGCAAATCTGTCAAACAATGGGTTCGCATCATGAGGGCCTGGGCAAGCTTCGGGATGATACTGGATGGTGAACGCCGGGCGGCCCTTGACATCCAAACCCTCGACGGTTCGATCATTGGCATTGACGAATCGAACCTCGACATCACATCCTGTCAGATTCTTGACCTCGCCAGAGTTTGCCCCCGATGGATGTGGGGCCAACATACCTTTGACGGGGTCCTCTACTGCAAAGCCGTGATTTTGACTGGTGATACTCACTTTTTGAGTTTGTAAATCGAGTACGGGTTGGTTTCCACCACGATGGCCATATCGTAATTTGTAGGTCCGTAATCCACTTGCCAGCCCCATGAGTTGGTGGCCCAAACAAATCCCCATGACGGGGACGCCTTCTTTGGTTGCCTGAGCCAATGTGTGACGTGCAGCTGTTGCTTTGCCGGGGTGAGCCGGGTCGCCGGGCCCATTGCTGGCAAACAATGCATCAACCTTGTAGGAATCTTTCAATTCTGACCAGGATATGTCTGGAGGACACCATAGCACTTCAAATCGCGAACAAAGTTCACGGAGAATATTGTATTTGATTCCACAATCCAATGCTGCAACACGTGGAAGAGGGGTGCCTTCAGGGTCGGTCGCACCTTCGTTGATGAATACAGCATCATCCCGGCTAACCTCGTCTGCAAGGTCTGCCAGATCGGGAGATTCCATCTTCCCGAGTATAGCGGCCATCTCAGCTTCCTTTTCAATCGGGCCAAAGATACTGAGAATCACACCGTATTCACGTACTCTGCGAGTCACTGCTCGTGTATCAATGCCGGAAATACCCGGGACACCGTGAGCCAAAAGGAGATCATGAACCGTTCCAATGCAATGTCTGTGGTCGGGTTCCATCATCAGTTCTCTACAAACCACTCCCCGTGGCCAAACTCCTGATGATTCTGAGATTCCCGGTGCAATGCCATAATTTCCGAGTAATGGCCATGTAAATGTCAACACTTGCCCTGCAAAGGAGGGGTCGGTCAAAGATTCCTGATAGCCAGTCATGTTTGTTGTGAAAACCAACTCACCTTCTGCAATCTTGGCAGCACCAAATAAATCACCTTCATGCCTAGAACCATCTGCAAGTAATAGGACACCCCTTCCACTGGCTTCAGAGTGGTCATGAGAAGGTGAACCGGGTAATAGAAAATCAGCCGCATCACGTGCGATAAAGGCCTTCGAAACGCCAAGTTGGCCAGAACCGGGAGAGAAGCCCCCTGTTACCGTCACCTTCGCACCCTCGGACTCTCCCTGAAATCCGGTTATAATCATTGACTTGATTCCGAATCTTCATTGCGGTCGATTACAACTTTCCCAGAAGGGTGAGGTTGAACCTGTAAACGGGCCCCTGGGAACTGTTCTGGGCCGGCAACACCACCCATTAACTCTGACATGAAGAGCGCGAGTGCTGCAACCTCAGAATGTGGCTGATGCCCCACCGCAACATTGTAATTTGCCAATTTGTAAATATCACCGGGTACTTTGACACCACCGACAACCACTGCGATTGGTGAGTCGGTTGGAATGTTTTGAGTCACTGAATCATGCGGTTCCCCATACATTGTAAGATGGACAATGGTCCCACCCTGCTTGGAAAAATGGCGAAGGTAACCCATCGGTTTTTCATGATGTTCTGAAGAAAAATCCCCACCGAAATTTGCTGTGACGTCTGTCATGGTATCAAGGACACCTTGATCATTATCACCACAGAGAACGAAGTGGTTGGCCCCCAACGCCCGAGCCGTCAAGCCCAGATGACTGGTAATGCGCTTGTCGCGCTGTTGTCGATGGCCAAGACGGACCACCGTGACATTAGGTCGCACAGATTATGGCCGCGGATACCGCTTATTCAGCCTGCCCCTCAGCGGGAGCGCCGCCAAGAGGTGAGATGTCAACAGGGAAATTGGCGAGTAAATCGCGAACCCAGCGCAACAAAAGGGCATCAAGGAACATCGAAGCACAGTAATGCACCATGACTCCCAATGCTATGAGGCGAGCTGAGTGAAGGAGCATGATTGGTGGGGCACTGCCAAATGCAAGATGGCCGATGGGCTCTATGGCCAAAAATACGGCGAGTATGAGCATGGCGCCTGCAGCCAATCCGGCCCAAGGTTGGCTCTTCTCAGCGGATAATTTCATCAATGTTGTTGCTACAAAAATGAGGCTTGGAACGAGTGCGGAAACCCACTTGTAATCAAAACCGAAAATCAATGACAATTGAGCCTCTTCTGAACCCAATTGCTTGCCAAATACAGAAACTGTAAGCCACCAGAACAATGCCACAGCCATCATAAGTACGCCTGCAGCAATGGCGTTTCGGTACACCATTTGCCCCATCTCATGCCGATCACCTGGTTGCAATCTTTGCAATATGGATTCCGCAAGTTCAAGTGTATCTGCTGTTGGAACGGAAGTATCGCCACCATAAGATTCGAGGTCTGAATATTGAAGGATTGCATCCTCATCACCGTCGACCAATGGCACGAGTGCCATGCTTTCAGAATCACCTTCCCCTGCCACGAGTTGCCAACGCCCTCTCCACACATCATAAACCATGCCGTTCCACCGGGGGGCCATATGGACGACTTGCGACCCTTTCTGAGCCGCCGCCCAGATGGGCGTTGTCGGTTAATGGGGGTTCTAAACGTGACACCCGACTCATTCCATGCAGCCTCCAGAGTTGACCTTGATTCAGCCATTGAACAGGGAATGAAGATGTGGGCAG
>JAQXFF010000221.1 GCA_029250425.1 Candidatus Thalassarchaeaceae archaeon
GTATGCCATTGTTCACTGACACATGGATTTCGTGGGCACCTTCTAGCTTGAATGACACTCACGCTGATGAGGACACCCTATTCATCTCAGGAACATCCAGTGCTCTCATCGAGATTCCAATCGATGGAACCGGTGCACTGCCTCATCCATCGAATGCTAAATTAATCGGTGCAGCCATGAGTTTTCAGGTCTTGACCAACAACTCTAGCACACCTGCAATTGCAATCTATGAAATCTTGCAAGATTGGGATTCCTCAGCTACAGGCCTTACCTATGATGGCACTACCAACTGGAGTGCCCTTGGAGGTACAAGCATACAAGATCGCTCAGAATGGGTTGATATTGTGGTCGATCAAGCGGCGAGTTCTCAAATGCACATGGACATCACTGAAATTGTCCAAGCCGCCATTGCACGTGGCGATGATAGTGTTGGGCTGATGCTTAGTGTTGAAGCGAATTCAAATGATCAAATTGTACTGGCCAGTACCGAGACACAGTTCGATGCCAATGAACCAGAACTATCTCTGACTTGGCAGAATGGTACAGCAACATCACCGACACAAGCAGCGACAATTATGTCCCCTGCGAATGCCGATATTCTGTGGGATTCTCCTTCAATGTCTGCAGATGATACTCCACTGTTCTCGTGGAGTCACCCAGCCGCATCCAATGTTACGGATTGGCGCCTCTTCTCATACAACCTTCGCGAGGGACCTTGGGTCGACCTGACAGTTGTTGACAGCAGAACCTGTGGTTCTTCCTGTATTTTTGATATGACAAATATGACGATGTCCGCAAGCCATGTTCTGGATCAAGATGAAGCATATGCATGGATGATTCAACCGATTCAAGATGGTATGTATGGACCTCGTTCAGCGATTGAAGACTTCATTGTACCAAACGACATTGGCGCTGCAACTAACAGTACAGATTACTGGGTTGGCTTGGCGAATGCAAATGCATACACAGATACTGGTGCCTATGATGTTACAGAAGGTGCATACATCGATTCTTGCAATTCGAATACCGCATATGGTAATTCTTCGAACAATTTGAATGTCGGCGCATCGAATGGAGGCCCTGCTTGTACGAATGCAGGACACGAATCACGTTCACTCCTAAGGTTCGACATTTCCAATGTTCCGATCATGAATACCAATTCTTGGTTGGTAGTCGATGCACATGTCGAAATGTATCGAATCGGTGGGTCTAGTAATTACAACACGGACATCTCAGCGTCAAATGTCCACTGTAATTGGGGAGAATCCAGCGTAACTTGGAATGATTGCTCGACGAACAATTCATGGCAGTCATCTGGCGCATATGGTGTAAATGACGCCGACATACCATTCGTAGCAACCAATGTCAGTGGCAATGGTTGGTATTCGTGGAACGTGACTCAACTCATGCAACAAGCACACATGAGTGGTTCTGACATCCTCAATCTCATGTTCGCGTCCGAAGATTCTAATCTCAACGCACGCCATTCATTTGTCCAAGAAGATGCCATCGGTATTTTCAGTTCTTTCCGACCTGAGCTCATTATCACGTATCGTGCCGGTATTCAATCAATGCCATCTGCACCGTCATGGGATTCTGCCTTGACAGCAAACAGCCCATTCACCGCTTGGGATTCTAGTGCATTCAGACCATCTCCACAGGACCCCCTCTCCGGCACATGGACCCACCCTTCTTCCAGTACAATTGATGCTTGGCAGGTTCAATATGCGGCCAATAATCGATTCACGGAAGACACATTTTTGATTGATTCAAGTGATTCATCAACATGGGGCAATATCACATTCGATTTGTCGAATTTCTCAATGAACGTCCCATCGGCCGATGTTGTGGGTGATAATTGGCACCATTTGCGAATTCGGGCCATTCAAGATGGCGTTTACAGCAATTGGTCTGCACCATTCCAAGCACGTGTGCCTGAAGAGCAAGGTAGCGATGATGGTGCCGGAAATTACACCGTGACAATGCAGCGTGGTGCTGTGTTTGAAGACACAGGTCTCTTGCCAACCATGCCAGATTCATATGTCGCCTCCAATACGTTTGGACAAACAACCAATTATGGTTCATCAACAACAATTGCAGTTGGTTTGGATCCCTCAGATTCAGCCCACGATGCTGTTGGTTTGGTCTCAGTTGATTTGGCAGAGTATCCATATCCAGCAACCATGCTACCGACTTCTGTAACACTGCGAATGTATGTTGCAAGTGTTGCAGGAACGGGTGCGCACAGTATTGCCATTCACGATTGTAGTGGCTTTACAGAATCTACGGTTTCATGGAACAATTACAATCCAAATACTCAGTGCAATTCCACTGCTGCTTCATCGATGACTTCGACCACAACCACTTCAGGTGTATGGTACGAATGGGATGTGACCAGCATTGCTCGAAGCGCATGGGCAGGTAGTGGTGTGATGAACATGGGATTGCAGACAGGTTGGAGTGGAACCGTATTCTTCAATTCAGCCGAAGGTTCAGGTGATTATGCGCCAGAACTTGAAGTTGAATATGTGGACAATCCAAACAATGCTACATCGCCTGCTCAAGTCTCCCTCATTTCGCCTGAACAATTGGAAGTCGTATACAGCGTAGGGCAGTACACTTTGGGTATCGAAC
>JAQXFF010000229.1 GCA_029250425.1 Candidatus Thalassarchaeaceae archaeon
CTGCTTTTTCTTCTCTAGTGCAGCCAAATGTAATGACTGGAAATGTTCAGAGAATGTGTGCCATTCCACTGGTGCAGAAGTGTTTCCGCCTTCAATTGCATCCAAATTTGTTTCCATTTCTGCCGTGAAACTAGTTCCGAATAAATGATCCGCGATTCCATGACTACTACGATCATAGTAGGGGGCCACATCAATCCAAAGTGTTCGCCCTTCGGTTGATGGTTGAAGAGAACCATTTTCTTCAACTACATACTTTCGAGTCAACAATTTTGAAATTGTTGCTGCATATGTTGAGGGGCGGCCAATGCCTTCTTTTTTCATCTGTTGAACAAGGGAATGCTGTTTGTAACGTGAAGGTGGTTTTGTTTCATCTTCTCGAAGGCAAGGATTCTCCGATTCATCGTCTACCTCATCTAAAGATAGAGATGTTCCAATACTGGTTTCAAATGATGGTGGAGATGTTGCGGGTTCCTTACGAATACCTTCGAATGCGGCCTCCCACCCTCGATGAACACGCCATGAGGCTGTGCCAGAGAAGTGACGGGCGAAGCCATCTGCTTCAGCTGTCATCGAAAATCTTTCATAACGACTTGAGTTCATTTGGCTGCCTGCAAACCGTGCCCAAATGAGGCGATAAAGTCGGGCTTGTTCTGCATTGAGACCATCTGGTGAACTGCTTTTGGGTTGTGTTGGCCGAATGGCCTCGTGAGCATCTTGAACGGGGCCTGAGCCTGATTTGGCATCTTTGCCCAATGCACCTTCTCCAATATGGTCCTCACCCCACGTTTCGCGAATATGGGCCTTGACATCTTCACGAGCACCTGCGTTTGTGCGAGTTGAATCAGTTCGCATGTATGTGATGTGACCTCCATTATACAATTCGCCTGCGATTTTCATTGTTCGACTAGGATTCCAACTCATCTCGGAACCAGCTTTCATCAGAAGGGTGTCAGTTGTAAATGGTGGGTCAGGGTTGCGTTGGTACTGCCCAGGCTCCACAGCAGAAATGGTCAGGCCACTTGCTACCGCTGAGTAGGCATTATTTGCAAGGTCTCCATCATTGGTGCGCTCGGCATTGAATTTTCCTTTGTCATCAACCCAAGCATCAGCATCGCTCTTGTCATGGAATTTTGCATTCCATCGAAGGCCACCTGCTTCGGCATGAACGGCGAAATATGGTTGCGGGACAAAGGCCTCACGCTCAAGTTCCTTATCAACAATGAAACCGAGTGTAGGCGTCTGCACACGACCCATCGCTGGCAATGACCAAGAACGGCTGAATTTGGAAGCGCGGAAACCAACTAGCCGATCCATGAATCGACGAACCATTGCTGCTTCGACCAAATTCTGGTTGACTTCGCCCTTCGCATCAATTGCTGCTTGTACGGCTGTTTTGGTAATCTCATTGAAGGTGACGCGCCAGATATCATCAAACCCATTTTCAGTGAAAATTTGAACCAATTGCCAGGCGATGAACTCACCCTCTCGATCAGGGTCAGTCGCTATGTAAATATTCTCGACTTTCTTGTCTTTGGCTTTTTCCAATAGCTTCCCAATCGTGCGTTCTGCATTCTCAGTCCATTCCCACGGGGGTGAAGGTAATTTATCGGCAGTAGATGCCCACATTGCTTTCTTCCCATCTTTGGTTCGACTGTTTGGAAGATCCCTCACATGCCCATTGCATGCAGCAACAATCCACCCCTTGCCGAGATACTTCTGAATCGTCTTTGACTTGGCTCCTGATTCAACAATTAACAAATCCATAATATCCCCATCTGGACAAGGGCCGGCAATGAGCCCTCCATAAACGCTGCGACGAAATGCAGAGGCGGAGGATTCTATGGGGTTACTACGTAACCCCTCAGGTCACGCGTGCGCGCGCACGCGAAGCCGATTCATCCCAGACACCTTCTGAACCGGGGCCCCCACAACCTACACATCCAGGATATCCGGCCGACATCAAATCGTGAATCTGAATTATCCACAAGGACCACGTGTCAAGCAGTGAATCTGAATTCGTAGGAATCCAACAAATAGACAAAGATGGTTCAAGACCGCCAAATTGTGACAATCCCGCAACCTCAATTTGATTTCCTTTCCCGATGATGACGGATGGTTCACGGATTAATTTTGGTATACCATCACTAATGGCCAATCGCAATTGTTCAGCTTCAGTAAGCAAATACTCAGGAACGATTAGAGTTGTGTCTTCAGTTCGAAGGATTCGTCGTGCCGCTTCGGCAATACTAGGGGCCATCGCGTCCATTGGCCTTGCGAAAGGACGGAACCCTTGAAGGATGTCGGCCAAGCCCGCTGGTCTGAATGGGACTGATGTGGCGGGTATTCGCACGGCCGATGATGGCCATTTTACCACTGAGTTCTGAAACAATGCATTCGCTTGTGATGAAGCAAACTCGCTTCCGTTGCGCCTACATCCCCGGATATCGAAGATTGCTGAGAATGATGTTTGGGGCACCGTCTGTTCCCACCGACGCCTTTGGGATCCATTTCGACAATCCTGTTGGTCTCGCAGCTGGGATGGACAAAAAGGGTGAGAATATCCCAAATTGGGAAAATTTCGGGTTTGGCTGGATTGAGATTGGAGGAATTACCCTTCATGCACAAGAGGGAAATCCGAAGCCACGAATGTTTCGTAGTACGAAACACGGCGCGCTCATCAATCGTATGGGATTCAACAATCCTGGTTCCGAGGTTATGTCACAATCATTGGCAAAGCAAAAAGCGAAAAAATGGGCATCTGTCCCTGTTGGCATCAATCTTGGCAAGAGTAAAATTACGCCAAACGAGGAAGCGGAACAGGATTACTCGGGGACCATGGAGCGATTATGGGAATTCGCAGATTTGTTTGTTGTCAACGTCTCAAGCCCCAATACACCCAACCTCCGTGAATTGCAAGCGGGCTCCGAATTGGATCGAATTCTCATCGAATGCAATGAAGTAAATTCACGAATGGCGCAAGCATCAGGCACGAACCCGAAGCCCATTCTTGTGAAGGTGTCTCCTGATTTGTCGGATGACCAATTGAGAACGGTTGCTGATTCTGCACTTGCGCAAGGTTGTGCAGGTATTGTTGCGACAAATACGACTACGTCTCGACCGGCTGAAGATAAGGTGATGAATCAATCGGGTGGATTGTCGGGGCTACCTCTGCGATCTCGTTCCACTGAAGTCATCCATATGTTGTATGCCCATACCAAAGGAGCATTGCCCATTGTAGGCGTCGGCGGTATTTCAGATGCCGAGAGTGCTTGGGAAAAGATTGGAGCAGGTGCAAGTATATTGCAACTCTACAGTGCACTTATATTCGAAGGGCCAGGTGTTAACAAAGCCATCAACAAAGGTCTAAATCGAAAACTAAAGGCGAATGGGTACCAGAGTTTGACCGAAGCTGTTGGCCACGCACATCGGAGTTGAGCAATTGGAACGCAGGATACGAATTTTGGTCACTTTGGGGCTGATTGTGGCTCTGTTGGGTTTGATGCTGATTAGCGTTGAACCGGAAGTTGATTTGTCAGTGGACCAATTGATGGAATCCCCCGACCAATATGAGGGGGAAACTTTGCGGTTACACGGAACTGTCCAAATTTTAGACATGGAAAATCACACTCTTATTCTAGCAGGTGAAACTTTCACCATTGAAATCGATTACAGTGGGACATCATTACCATCTGGCGCTGATGAGGGAAAAACAATCTCTGTACGCGGGGAATTGACATCAAATGGAGAAGATTGGATTACACATGCCTATGAAATCAAAACAGGTTGTCCTTCCAAATATGAGGCTGAAGCCTGACCGTTGGATTGATATGGACCCGCATTGGCCCTAATGTTGGGCTAGGAGGGGGGTTGGCGTCCCCTGTACCGCAAATCGCAACATGGCGGTCCGAACGCCCGGGGGCGGCAAAACCGAGCATCGCACGACGCATCTGTGGACGTTGATGCCTCGCCTTCATGAGATCGTGGTTTTGGAGAACTGTATTCGGAAGAAAATAGCAATTCAATTATCGGGGGATTAGGTCAGGCCAGGAATGGAGCAGCCCTACCCGAAGCCAATGATGCCGTGGAGAACCGGGGTGGAGGAGACGGGTGCATTATCTTGCGGTGAAACGGATGTCAACCCCGGGAATGCCCACCTTATTCTGTAATTCATCTTCTGATGAATCCAAATAGAAAGATGTGCTGTGAAGACCATGTCAGACCCAGTATACAGCCCAGATGGGCAATTCATGTGGACTGGAACAGAATGGATTCCCGCCCCACCTGCTGCTGAAGCAGAACCCGCAGCACCGAGTGAACAAGCACTCAGTATGCAGGACTCTGTGATTGGTGGCGATGTAGTTCACAATACGGTCATCAACAATGATCCTGCAGCAGTGACGACTGCAGTGATTGCCGCACTACAGCAAATGGGCATGGTCAATCAGACACCGTCTGCACCCGTAGCACCCCCACCCACACCCGAGGTTGTGTTACCAGCTACATTCAGTATAGGAGACCATGTCGAATATCACAGTCCAACCAACGCTCGCTGGCTGGACCGTTGCAAGGTCGAAGGTATCAACGATGATGGAACATATCGAATCGAAGTCCCCAAGAGCACGGTAGTGGAGACAAAACATGCTGTGGTCATCGGGTCAGCCCCAGGTACCATTCGACCTGCAAGGCCACCTTACAACGCCGGGGATCGCGTATTCGTCGATTGGAAGGGATACGGACATTACTATCCTGGCCGCATTGCAAGCGAACATGATGACCACACATTCATGATTCACTTTGACGATGGAGATGTCGAGAACTATGTCGAATGGGGTCGGATTGAACCCATGCAGGAAGATTCTGTAGAAGTTCAGGAATATGTCGAGAACGTCATGAAAGAAGAACAGGAACTGATTGAGGCGTTCCAAGTCTTCGATGCAGATGGGACTGGCACCATCAACGGTGTGTTGGCCGTGAAGAAATATTTCCAGATTCTCACGGAGATCGGGAATGTCCCGATTTCTATAGAGGATGTATTGGAAGAATTCGCAGCACTTGGAATTGGAATGGATTCAGAAATTGACTATCGTGAGTTGGCCAAATACATGGTCAGTTCAGAAGCGGGAGTAGAGTCAGAACAACCCAAAGTCGAGGTTATTGTTCGAGACGCGGAAATTATTGATGGGCGTCTCAAGGGATATGCATATGCTCATCCAAAACTGGGTGAAGGCCCCGTAAGCACCTCCAGCATTCTGGAAATTTTCTACGATGAAAGGGCTACAGCACGAGTGGAAACTCGAAACACAATGTATGTTGTTGGTCCCACAGGATGGGCAACACCACCTGCTGATCATCCATTCAACAACACTCAAACCGATTAATGGTTTTCAAGTTTCTTCAAAGTAAGTTGAATTGGAGAGGGGGAGAATTGTCAGGAAATTCATATGAGAATTTCGCTGAATGGTTGGTCCTCGGACTGGTCGTTCTAGCCACTCTTTCAATCGGGATCGAGCCTGAGGTCGTGGCAGAGGAAGAACTCGAAGTCACACACTTATCAGGCTCAGTCACACTATCGACCCGAGCGTCGATGAATGCATTGGGATTGAATGATTACGATCGAGGAGCAATGGCAACGGTCGATATGCAGGTCGGAAGTGTCGTGAGCGAAGATTGTGCGAACTGTACCGGAATCATGATTCAAGGCCAAGTCAATGTAACCGGGCTGGAAGGTGGACAGGGTGGCATGGGAAGAGTCGAGGCGCAATTGAACGTCTTACATCTGCGCGAGTCCGCTGGAGAGGGGTTGATTCAGCGGGAATGGTTGACCATTGATTGGGATGCAGGAAGCCTTTCGACACAATGGGACATCATGATCTTTCACGAACCACCAATGTGGCAACCTGAAGGGCGATTCAATGCCGCGTTTTCCGAAAACGAAAGTCGAACTGGGCCTTGGATTCTGATCGAGGCATTACTGGATTATTCACGTCAGGTGCAAGGTTGCCTGCCTGATACGTTCACCTGTGATTCTTTCTCGCAGCCCGACATCAACCTCTCATCGACTCTTCAACCATTGAATCCACCTGTGGAAATCCCACATCCCACTCCGTGGAGCAAACTTGAGAATGTATCCCGTACTGAAGAGTCTCCAGCAAAGACCGAACAAATTCGAGAGATGCTTGAACTTGGTGATGAAGAATCCAATCTGCAGCCATGGTGTTTGCATCATACCCAATCTGTTTCTTCAGCACAAGCGTGGTCGGTTAATGGAGCAGGTTCAAATTCCGTTGCACCCATGAGTATCTATCTGGAAGCGCTGGCTTTGCCGAGCACATCTTTCACACCAGTATCTGGTACATGGACCGAAATTGATGTGTCAGACAGAGGGTGTGCATCTCTGGTTGATGAGGCCGGAGTTTTGCGACTTGCAATATCAGTCTCTGAAAACTAATCAATTCTATCATTGATAGAATGTGTAGAAAACAATCAAATACGGCTGAAATCTCTTGCAGGACATGAAGCGAACTGCTATTCTGATTATGGCCCTGCTAGCCTGCATGTCATTGCAACCAATGATTTCTGGATATCCTGGCATCCCAGCACCCAATGATAACTATGGAAACGATGACACTTTGAGCATTGATGGTTCTGTAATCACCAAACTGGTGAGTGTGGGTGGGAATGTCGAAGTTCAAGCCCTGACACGTGGTCATACAAGCGAGACGATTGTCACCGCCGACATATTGCGAATGGATATTGAACCCATGGATTTGCTCGGTGAATTTGGAAATCCATCCTCCACTGTGGGCGATTTGGTTGGAACTGTGGTTCTAACAAAGACTGGGATGCATGAGGAAGAGGCAAATACGGCCATCTGGGATGGAATTTTCACCTTACCTGTCGCTGAAGTCGGTGGTGTATATATCGCTGAATTTACAGCAGAGCATGGGATGATGCAGGCCACCGATACCCCCACACAATTACAAGAAATCTTCCGATATGAAATCGAAACCGTCTTGCAAGCCATCGATGATGCTTGGGATACTGCAAACCCAACCGCCGAAATCCAAGGTGAATTTGATGTCCTAGAAATGCAGATTCTTTCCAATGGTGGATTTTCAGCATTCGTGGATGCTGCGACCGATGGTAGTGGACCCGGTAGTTGGCAAGCCATGCTTGATGCAGCTGACCAATACAATTTGTCTGATGGCGCGACATTCCTTGAATACCTGATGGAATTCCTCGATTCTGATGATGTCGATGCTGCTCTTGCAATGATGTCTGGGTTGATGTCATATCTGAATGAATTCCCACTGCCTCGAACGATGAATGATTTCGACGAGATGGCGGACTACATGATGACCTTTGATCCGATTGAGAACTTCACTCGATTTCAAGGAACAGATCAATTTGAAAATGCATACAACGCCATGCTCGGCAGTGATGAGTGGAGTGCTCTGAAAGATGCTTTGGATGATCTAGCAAACGGTACCAAGCAATTTGAAGCGGCACAGACGCTGATGAAGAATATCGCTCTCCTCTCTGTCTCAATTCACCCTGAAGCAATCATTGCAGGGATGGAAGCATACCTTGAACCATTGATGAATGAAGATGTTGACAACATGACACCAATGCAAAAACTCGTTGTAGGATTTGTGATTCAGGACATGGAGGCTGTTGACACAGATGGTGATGATATGCCCGATGAATTTGTTTGGGAATATGAGCAACTCATGGAAACACCTGAGGGGCAGGCATGGACTGCCAACATGGAATCCAGTGATTCGTGGGTTAACGATGCATTCGATGATTTCAATTCTCTACCTGAGGATTGCTTCGACCACCTCATGAGTTCGTTTGAGGATTCTGCGTGGGAGTCAGCAGGACAAGTACTCGGTGACTTCGGGTCATGGATGGCCAACGCCTCTGGGGGAGAGC
>JAQXFF010000243.1 GCA_029250425.1 Candidatus Thalassarchaeaceae archaeon
TGATTCGAATGGGTACAAGACGGGACACTGCAGATCGACTACGTGATCGAGAGGCTTTTGCTGCCGTCGCACTTTCTTGGCCACTCATCGTCGCAGTTGGTGCATTACCATATTGGCTGGGTCCTACTTTCCACGGCCCGATTACCTGGAATGGCGACGGTGGCACGCTCCACGAGATTCTTGGTGGTATGATTCGTGGATGGTTTGAATCGATGTCAGGATTCACAACCAGTGGCGCTACGACAATTGATCCCTATGCGTCACCCATATGCGAGGGTGTAGAAGATTGCATCGCAAGTCAACCATACGGAATTTTGTTCTGGCGCTCAACAACTCAATGGTTGGGTGGAATGGGAATTATCATGCTCGGTATGCTGCTTCTTAGTCGTGCACTGGGGGGTGGAATGTCGATTGCACGTGCTGAACTCACCGGTCCGTCATTGAGCCGCTTAAGACCTCGTCTTCAGGAAACTGCACAGGCTCTTTGGGGCATTTACATTGGTCTTACACTACTGGAATTTTTACTCCTATTATTTTGGGCGGATCTCAGTTGGTTCGACTCCATTAATTACGCATTGACCACCATGCCATCAGGGGGTTTTGGAACTACTGATGCAGGCATCATGCATTTTGATAGTCAACTCGTTGAGGGCATCATTACATTCTTCATGGTCGCCACAGGAATCAACTTCACATTGTTCCATTTTCTTCTACTCAAGGAATATACGAAAGTCGTTAACGACCAGGAGTTGCGTGTTTACTTACTCGTTCTCGCAGGTGCATGGACTGTCTTTGCCCTGAATCTCGTGTATAGTGCAGGCTGGGAGTGGGGGGATGCTCTTCGCCATGGGGCATTCCAAGCTGCTGCAATTGGCACGTCGACAGGATATGCTAGTGCTGATTTCGCAAGTTGGCCGGTACTCTCATTGTTTGTCTTACTGTTCTTGATGGTCGTTGGTGCATCTGCCGGTTCGACCAGTGGTGGTTTGAAGATTCTAAGACTTCGATTGGCTTTTGTTTTGGCCCGCCGTGAAATTCACCGGATGGTACAACCGCGTGCTATTGTGAGTGTTCGGATGAATGGCGAAGTTGTTGACGACTCTCGAATGTGGGTTGTGATTGGTATGTTGTCCACTTGGGCAGCCCTGACAATGATTAGCACAGTAGTCCTTGCATTCTTCGAACCAACCCACTCTCTCGAAACAATCCTCTCCGTAATTTTTGCCGCACTAGGGAATACAGGGCCGGCATTGGGAGCATTTGGTCCAACTTCGACTTGGGCCGGATTAAATTGGTATTCGTTGTTTTACACATCTCTCCTGATGTGGGCCGGTCGGTTGGAATTACTCACTGTACTCGTGTTATTCCACCCCCGAACTTGGAGAACTGAAAACAAAGGTTAGAAAAAATCCAATGATTTCTGCGCAGTATCAGTTTCGGATTCAACAATATCTGATATTTCATCCTCTACTTGCACCAAGTCTTTTTGAATTCCTGGAGAGTTATTGACAATTTGTATTTCGTCATAGCGTTCTGCTAAGGCCTTACTCTTCTTCAGATTGGCACGTAATCCATGGAGTGCCAGATGATCACTGGATAATAGACCTAAGGCAAGTGAGATATCGAAATTGTCCGGATCCCCCTCAAGATTATCGCTCGAAATTGCCCTTAGGGCAGGCCATAATTCCTCACGCACTGCGATTTCACTTGCACCACATGTTTCAGCCAGACATTCTACAATGGACGACCTCCTCCATGACTCATTTCCTCGTCGCAGAAATGCCGGGAATTGCAAGGCAAATCGTTCCGGTCGATTTTCCAAAGATGCTACACTGGCTGCTAGTGAACCCAGATTCCCACCCCAGTAATATGAGCGATAGGCTAGATTCGAAAATCGCACAAACAAAGATTGAGCTGCAATCGACAATGTTTGAGATGCCCGAGCCCAACTTTCTGGTTGCCGCATCACAGAAGCATTGTTCCAAGTCACCCATGCTACCAGTTCATCCGGACTTTTGTCTAATAATAGACTCAAACGAGCGGCATCGCCAGAATTCTGTGTTCTGTATAATTTTTCAAGACCGGGGAACAAATCGATTTGTTGATCACGTTGGCCCATTACAATTTGATCCAAGACTGCCTTTTCGTCAATATGGCTCGGCGAAGTAGAGCATATAGCCTGCAAATCGCGAACAATCGCTCGGATGTCACCGGGATTTGATGCAACAAGGCGATCTATTGCCACAGCATCAGCACTGACATTTTCTGCGACCAATACACGATTCGCAATGCGCCGCAAAGCACTGTCAGTTACGCGCTTAAACTCGATAATTTCAGCCAATCTCGAAAACCGATCGCGAGTTGCACGCCACTGCCCACCGCGACCCCACAATCGCATGGGGTCGTTGCATGTTAGCAAGACGGGTTGTTTTGTATTTTCAAGCAACTTTAGGAGTTCTGCCTTACCACCACTATCTCCACGGAGGGAATTTTTCACTTCGTTTGCAGAACTGCGGGCCTTCAATGTTGCTTCAATCCTCTCTTCACTTGCACGTCGAAATGTCCCTGATAGGTGATCAACCTCATCGAGCAATATGAGTGTACGTCGGCTCGTATCTGGATTGAAAGTCCCATCCAAACTGAAAGTGAAGTGGTTAGCACTTCCTTCAGAAGCACGTCTAATTGCAGCAGCATTACGCTGGTCACTTGCATTCAATTCGATGACATCCCACCCCATGTCATTGGCAATTGCTGTTGCCAGACTTGTTTTCCCTACACCAGGTGGTCCCGAAAGCAGCATTCCACGCTTATCGGGTACACCTCTTTCCCAGGCGGTCAACCAATTCCTGATTCGTTTCCTCTGTGTATCATTGCCTTCAAGGTCGCGAGTGGCCTTTGGACGATATCGCTCAGTCCAGTCCTCTGGAGTATTGGACTCAGCCATTAACAGAGGACGAACGGCGGCGCCCTTTGAACATTGAGAATTAGAATAAGTCTGTGATTGTATTCGTCACCAGAGCTGCAATCAGGTCATTCTGTTGTATTCGCATTTGTTTCCCGTCATCACGACGACGTATTGTAATCGAACCATTTTGCAATGATTCATGGTCAATTGTCACCGCCCAAGGGACGCCAACTTCATCGGCACGAGCATATCGGCGCCCAATTGAACCTGAACCATCATAGTACGATGCGAGATTTCGAATGCCACAAATCTTCTGATGGATTTCATTTGCCATTACCTCCAAACCATCCTTTTCCATTAGAGGTAAGATTGCAACATCTATGGCGGCAATTGAAGGGTCTAGCCGTAAGATTGTGTAGGACTCTCCACTCTTTTCTGTTTCATCAAATGCATGATCCAAAATATGCCACAAGATTCGGTCAATTCCAAAAGCAGGTTCAACAACATGAGGTAGGAACCATTCGCCGTGTTCTGTATTCTGAATCCTCTTTTCTTCGACCATCTCGGATTCAATAATGACGGTCGTTCCATCGTCAAGAACCAGATTGAATGGCATTTCGTCAGGAATATTTTCCAGTGATTCAAGTGCAGTATTGACGGCTCCGGATTTTCCCTTGAATATTGGTCCAATCACTGAACCATTCCCAGAAAGAATGTTTTTGTCGATTATTTTTGGTTCAGTGTATGGCCGCCAAGCGCGGAGATTTGTATCCCCTGTTGCTGTTTCATGCGCCGCGAGGTCATAACAGCCACGATGTGCAATACCTACACATTCAATCCACCCATATGATCCATGAATTTCAGCATCCCAACAATCTGTTGCGTAGTGGGCCATTTCAGTTCCTTCATGCTGCCTGAATCGAATTCTTGCTGGGTCAATGCCTACTTCGACAAGGAAGTCCCATGTTCGCGCCATAAACCATGCAACTGTCGGGTGCCGAATGATATTCTTAGCTGAGGCCAAACCTGGATTCATTTTGATCGGTTGACCCAAATCGGGGTCTGGGACTAGATTGAATTCTATTGTGTCCCATTTTGTAAAATCATGAATTGGCTCAACTTCTGGATCGATGAAATATTCTAATTCTGCCATATTGAATTCCCGCAATCGTATCATGCCTTGACGTGGACTAATCTCGTTGCGGTAACCTTTGCCCGATTGTACTGCACCAAACGGCAATCGGTTGCGGAAGTGTCTGTAAAGGGCTGGGAATAACATGAACATCCCTTGAGCAGTTTCTGGTCGCATATAGGCGGAACGCCCACCTTTCATTGCACCGATTCTGGTGCTAAACATCAGATTCATCGGTCGCGCAGGTTTCCAATCAACAGCACTACAAGTTGGGCAAGTGATTTTGTGTTCGGAAATTATTCCGTCCAGTTCATCATTTGTCAATATGTCAGGGTTGGGGTGAATATCATCAACCAAATGATCGCTGCGGAAGGCGCCTCCACATCCGTTACACTCTGACATATAGTCATTGAATTCACCAACGTGTCCGCTAGCAATCAGTACGGATTCAGGAGTCATCGTTGGACTGTCAATTTCGACTATGTCACCTTGTGCCGCCCAATGTTCCAACCATGAATTTTTCAATCTTCGACGTAGACGACCCCCGACAGGACCGAAGTCGAATAGCCCAGCCACACCTCCATGAATTTCAAAGGCAGGTAGAATCACACCACGCCTTCTCAGCATGCTCGTCAGCCGTTCAAGCCGCGCATGTGAGTCTTCCATATGCTGCCGCGGGCGCATTAGCCACATCAAGCAATCGGCATAAATTCAATTTGTAAGAGAGTTTCTCAATTCCCTTCATTTGCGGATTGGTGATATACACATCAATTATCAGCGTATCAGCGAATCGTTGATATACCGCTTCGCCACGCTACACATCGAGTAATAGGAGGATTTTATCGTGGCAGAAACAGTATACCTTGATTCTTATGAAGATACAGAGGTATTGCTGTCCAAATTATCCCAACCTGTTCGGGATTGGTTCAAGGACAAATTTCCTGATTTTACGGATCCTCAAAAAATGGCTATACCTTCTATTATCGACGGTGAACATTTGCTGTTATGCTCACCCACTGGTTCTGGTAAAACTCTAACAGCATTCTTGACAATTATTGACAAACTTATTCGCCTTGCGGTCGATGGGAAACTCGAGAATCAAGTTTATTGTGTCTACATTTCACCAATCAAGGCACTGGCCAATGATATTCAGCGCAATCTAATTGGACCATTGACTGAAATCAAAGAACGGTTTCTTCCAGGAAGGACACAGGAAATCAAAATCGGTCTTCGTACTGGTGACACTCCACAATCCGAGCGTCAAAAAATGCTACGAAAGCCCCCACACATTTTGATTACCACACCCGAGTCGTTGGGGCTGGCTCTCGCGTCTAAAAAATTCCGCCCTTTGATGAATGATTTGAAGTGGCTCATTATTGATGAAATGCATTCTCTTGTGCCAACAAAGCGCGGTACACATTTGGCCTTGACCATGGCTCTAATGGATACACTAATCGCAAACCCTGTTCAAAGGTTGGGTATTTCTGCAACAATGGAACCACTGGAAGAGGTTGCACAGTTCTTGGTTCCAGTCAAAGCTGACGACCGAGAAACAGATTCTGGTGCTCCATTGCCAGTATTCGATGATGAAGAATCATCACGTGTACATATTGCCAAGGTCAGTGAAGTGCGTGAATTGGATTTGGATATTATTCTCCCGCATCCTAAATTCAGCGAAGTTCCAGTCAAACAATTGCTAACTCACAATGTAGATATCATCAAGGATTTAGTCGAGGCCCACACAACGACACTTGTATTTGCCAACACTCGGCAAATGACTGAGATCATCACACAAAAATTGCGAGTTCTCGGGGTGGCTGGGGTTGAAGGTCATCACGGTTCAATGGATAAACAAATACGGCTTGAAGTTGAACGTAAACTCAAACGTGGTGAGTTACGTTGCTGTGTATCATCGTCTTCTTTGGAGATGGGAATTGATAT
>JAQXFF010000245.1 GCA_029250425.1 Candidatus Thalassarchaeaceae archaeon
CTTGAACAATCGGATCTTCTCGACTTACCGAACTATGACAACGAAATCGCTGGGCCTTCTCAACATGCATACTCAATGGGGCTGAAGAAGAAAGCAATGCATCATGCCGCCGTAGGTGCTCGACCAAGCGAGGACTGTTGAGTGATTGTTTCTCAACGAGTTCGCGCAATGTTCCTGCTTGAATCGCTGATCTGGTCGCTGACAAAGATGTTTTCCACTCTGAAATTTGGGTTGAGATATCGGCCGATTCCCCAGTGGTTGTATCAAGGAGTCTTGGGCCATCCCGAGTCAATAGAATTCCATGGGCCGCTGCTTGTTGTGAGCGACGCAAATCAAACAAGTCCAAGCCAAACCACGAGAGTATGGCACAATTGTCAGGACCCCCTAGCCCTGGCGCCCAAAGGAGAGCCGCTGGAAATCGTTCGCGAATGAGTCGGATGGTTTGCACCAACTTACCAGGGTGACCTGCCAACTGTAAGGCATCTTGAAGGACGATGATTTCAGGGGCTAAATCGGCATCCAAAAGAGTTGCATCGTGAACCAACCGCTGCCAAGTAATTGGCAACAGCGGACCTGTACTTTGGCCTTGACCAGAGTCGGCTTGTTGCAAACTGGGAGGAAGTGTGTGTCCTTCAATTGCGGTATATTCAGGTATGTCATTTTCACCAAAGGGATATGACCAATTCCCGCGTGCAGTGATCTTCAATGATGCTGGCAATTTTTCTGAATTATGTTCTACCATGAATGGTGCCATTTCAACACCCATTACTGGATCATTTGATGTCAAACACAAACCGGGTGTAAAGGCATCAGGTAGGGCGCGGTCACCAAGGCCAAAAATGCGTGCATGGCGCCATCGCGCCATCACGGTTCGGGCCAAGGCCTTGTGCTCCATCAAACATGGCTGCCAATGCACTGGACTTGAATGATTCTAAAGGTGGCGGGCCGGAGGCCCGGCACATGCGCACACGAGCGATGGTCTTGGTACTGTCAATCATGCTGCTCTCAATTTCGTCAGTTCCTGCTGAGCAACTCAGCAGCACGGGTACATTTGAAAATTCATTGGTAGATTGGGAAGGGGAGGATACGCCGACACATATCTACCAAGGGGAATTGAGTGACCCTCAGGATGTCGATAATATCACCTTAGGTGCCGAATATGGAGTGGTGCACTTCATCCACTTGGTGCATGCAGACGAGCCATTGAAAATCGAAGTGCGCGAGGATGGTTACCTTCATGGTCAAGCTGAGGCAAACATGACTACATTCCTCAGTAGCGGAAGAGGCAATCCAATGTGGATTGAGATTTCAAACGCAGATTTCACATCTCCAAATTCTTACACGATTCACGTCCATTCCAATGCGGCTGACGAAGATGTTGAATTGGGCGAACAGACCGCTGCAGGATACGTCCATGAATTTGATTCTGTAGGGGATCGCTCTTATTTCTCAACAGGAGGTAATGCAGACATCGATATCCAGTGGTTTGGTGGAGCAATGACCGCATTTTCTGGTCACATGATACACCACCCTAGCGGTCATGTGACCGCATTGGATTTTGACAATTTTTCGGGTAATATGACTCTGCACACACCGTCAGTTGATTCGCGATTAGAGCGCTACGATGTTTCAATCTGGGCAAAAACTGATGCAACCGCTGCACCATGGAGATTGAACAAAACAATGCTGTCGGGAGGAGATGAGTTGTGTCATCATGATTGCCCGAATGCAATCGATGATACGGTGATTCAGAATGATTCAGTCATCATTGAAAATGAACAATGGGGGACATATGGTAATTTGAGTGAGAATGACACTGTTGATGTCTACTCAATTTTCATCCCGGGGGAATCTTGGGAAACACATCGCTTAATTGCAACAATCGAGGGAGGTGATGAAATCTTGCAAATTCAATCGTGGAACAATTCAGGAGAATTTCTCTCGCCTCTTGCTGTTGCTGAGGGAACAGGTACTGTTGGCCTCAATATGACGCCTGGATATCACG
>JAQXFF010000246.1 GCA_029250425.1 Candidatus Thalassarchaeaceae archaeon
CCCATGCCCCATCTGCAAGAATTCTCATTGTAACTCCTACCTCTTGGCCAGGAATAGCACGCTCAAGTTTACCATCTTTCAGTGAAGCGGTGTTAGTAGTTTCACTGACCAACCTGATTTCAGAGTAGGTTGCACCCAAACTCGAGGCTAGGTTTAGAGCCTTAGTAATCCGGTCCTCATCAAGCAAACGGCCGCTTGAAAATGGTGAATTGTTTTGGGGGCTGGTGACTACCATGTGCTGTGGTAATGCTGAGGCTCTTTGACACTTACGAATATTAGCGTAAATCAGATAGGTGAATATGGGCGATTGCTGCGTTTTCATCAACTCCAACATCAATTCCAATTCTTTGAGCATCAAAAATGTCCAAACAGGGCCGATCATCTAAGACTGTAAAGCCCATTTTATTCGCATGCTCGACATACATTTCACTACCAGATTCGCATGAGAGGTCGACTATCCACGCCGTAGTGTCCCCTTTGCAAAGTCCCGCACGCTCAAAACTAGCTGCTACATGGTGTGTCCCTGAGAGTAAACGCATAAATTCTCCATCAAAAGAATTGGATTTCATATTGCCTCTTTCTTTGTTTCTCATTAAAACTTGGTGCGCGACCCATCCATGGATATCGCTAGCAAGACAAGTTCCACTAACCAATGCCCAGTTTTCTGAGTCCCTAGAGTCTAGCCAAGTCATAACTAGTGCTCTTGGGTCGGTACAAGGAGATGCTAAGGCAACCCTGAGACAAGGAAATGGTGGTACGGCCACAACATTCCCAGAACCTCTTCTGTTTCAATCCTGACGCTCCCCCGGTAATGGTTCATCGTCACTTCGTGATTTTCTTTCAGTAACTGGAATTGAAATTCTGTTCACTGATTCCATAATTCTTCCAACCAAAACCGGACCCCAGCCTCGTAATGATTTGAGTGCATCCAATTCGGTTGGGCTCATTGCTAAGAGATCCGCAGGTGTACGAATACCCATTTTGGATAATGTCCGTGCCCTGTTACGACCGATATTCCTCACCTGTACTAATTGTAGCAGATCTTCTTTACAGCCAGCACGAACTCTTGCTCGCACTAGTTCTATCATTCCAGCAAGTTCAGCAACATAGCCGAGATGTTCCTCGGCAAATACATCATCTCTGAGGAGTACTTCTCTTGCGGCAAGAAGAAGCCAAGCCATCAAATCAGTTCGCGAGTGTACATCTCCGGGAGTTACCCCGATTTCTTTCTCGATATTGCGAAGATCTTCTTCTTCGCACCACATTTCAGTACACCATGCACTCTTTACCAATCCCATTGCTCTTTCATCAATTGGGCTTTCAATCAGTAATTCATCCTCGACCAATGCTGCTTTTTGTCTTAGCATGCTACCAAATTCTAATTCACTAGATTTTGGCCATAATGAGAGGAAGTCGGGTGTTGCTGCAACCAGATGACAAAGACTGAATTCTGTAACTGGTAGACTTTTGCGAACGATTCTTCTAACCGCTCTCCTTAATCCATCGATTAGAATATCTGCAGATAAGGGATCGATGT
>JAQXFF010000263.1 GCA_029250425.1 Candidatus Thalassarchaeaceae archaeon
CATCTGCTACAAATGTCATCGGATTTGGAGAAAGTGCGATGCATCGTGTCAAGCACATGGAGAAGATTCGAGATTTACAAGACAAAGCGACCCAGAATGGTTGGATTGGATTTACATCATTTATCGCTTGGCCAGTTCAACTTGAGTCAAACGTATTTGGGAAGAGAAATCAAGGTCGAAATCGTATCGAATTAGGGGCCGGGCCAACTGAATATCTGCGCCATGTTGCCATATCTAGATTGTTCTTTGACAACATCGACCACATTCAAGGATCTTGGCCAACAATGGGTCTTGATGTGGCTCAGATGGCCTTATTTGGTGGTGCTGACGATATTGGTTCCACAATGATGGAAGAAAATGTTGTTTCGGCATCGGGAACTGAAAAAACTTGCGCGCTTGAAGTAGAATTACAGGAAACAATACGCAGGGCTGGATTCGTAGCATTGCGCCGAGATTCTAATTACAATTTACTTGAAACACCGGATGTTGCACCTAATGTACGCACATTTCCTGCCCCGCCGCCGTTACAGCCAACGACAAAATAATCCATAGAGAATTGATCATTCATCTTCAGTTGCACATTCCTCTTCCCGAAGAATTTCCACAGTCATTTGTACGTGTTCACCGTCATTTGAAGGGGGTTCCGGTACAGAATTCGCATCCATTTGAGCGCTACCATTGCTCATGCTAATATTGGTGTAGTAAACAACCCAAATATTGGCATGTATGTTCTGATTGGCGCCTGATTGCTCATTCTGTGGCACATAATTTTGCCCATTATACAACCCTTGATACTGTAAGATATTTTGATTTCCAATGGCGTCAATCCACTGCGTAATATCGTAAGTCCATGGTTTGACATCTTGGCCGGCACACCAGCCGGCCCGACCATATGGCCAAGTTCCAAGTTGATTGGCTAGGGCCCCATTGTGCATCTCTTTTGCACAACCCTCATTGTCACTGCCCACAGTGCTGTTTCCTGCCATTGGATGGTCCTCCTGAGTCACATATCCATTCATACTGTAACGATGTTCGTGATTACAAAATTCCGCGCAGTTGGCATTGTCTTTACCAAATCCATGGCCAGTAATTACTGCATAAATCTCAATCTTTTCAGTGTTCTCTGGAATTTGTAAATCATGAACTCTCTTGTATTGTGATTCATTGTTATATTCGCCTCGGAATGAACCACCATTGAAGGCCAATTCACCACCAGTTGGTCGCAAGCCATCATCATCCCAATTGGAGAGGTAGACACTGACATTGAGCCAACCACCATTGGCACCGCGATACCGGAACATGCGGTCCCCACCTTCAATTAATTCGAACAATCGAGGGGATATATCTGTCAACCAACGGCCCTCTCTACCATATGTCGTAATCCAATACCCAAATTCGGTACTACAAGATGATGAATTGCCCAATTCATCGCAAATTTGCATGTATTGGCTGTAATCCCATTCGTGACAACCCCCATTCGAACCGTCACTCTTCTGGTAACGATCTCGATGTTCGCTACAAGCATGATGCATGTAGAGTTCCATCGTGTTGAATGCCCCCATAATGGAAGCGTTTGGGAAGGAGCCGTTGGCCAATGAAGAATGACCACCTTGCCACCCACCACTGTGACGTTGAGCAGTCATGATGTCGACAACTGTGACACCAGGGTCATAACGACGCATCTCAGTGGGGAATTCTGAGTTGAATTGGATTGACATCTTGGCGATGTAATCGAAGCGGTACTGGACTCCATGAGTGCCAGCGTAGTTGTAGAGTGAGCCGATTTCACGCCATTGTTGAAATTGATCAATGCCGTAGTAAAATGAACTCCAATCACTGATTACACTGCCAAGTGCACCGCCGATGGCCCCGCCTTGCTGATCGATGTAATGAACATGAGAATTGACCCATGCGGTTCCATCTTCATCCAAACCATTCCGATATGAATTGACACGGTTGTTCATGGCATCAATATCATTGCGATAATCACTGTCAAAGGAACCAAAGAATACATGCGCATTTTCCGGCATTGTGTCCAATAATCGTGCCACATCTTGATTCCATAAACTGGACATGTACGAGCTGGAATCTTGATTGAAAATAAACAAATATGTGCTCTCACCGTCCCAATCACGAGACATTACCCAATTCCCAGATTTTGTCTGGATCGTGAAATCACCGACTTTTCCAAAGCGTTCCGTGGAATATGGACCTGAATCCCAAGTGATTGGAACTTGTAAAACCGTGCATCCATCAATATCAGAGGTCCATCGTTCCTCTGAATCGGGGCACTGATCGACGTTTGCAAATATGCCATCCCCATCTAAGTCAGCACATCCAACTTCGTTCACACTAAGTCCGACGGGTGTTCCTGAACATTGATCGATGTCGTCCATGACGCCATCGCCATCACCATCCCATTCGTATGAAGCGCAACCGTAGATATTGACGGCTGCACCAAGTTGGGTGCGACTACACTGATCATCGAAATCGATGACACCGTCAGAATCGTCATCGCCATCTTCATCCGAATCGCGACACCCATCCATATCGTAGTCGTTCTCCGATGATTGTACCCAACCAATGACACCTTTAGGGCAGGAGTCAATGGTGTCAGGCGTCCCATCATTATCATCATCTAAATCATCACTTGTATCTCTACAGCCGTCTCGATCATAATCTGATGCACCCGTGGATTGCCAACCGGGTTCTCCGAGGGGACAATTGTCGAATAGATCTGTTACTGTATCATCATCATCATCGTCATCTTCGGAGGAATCTTGGCAGCCATCAGCGTCATGATCAAGGCTTGTGTTGTATGAATCCCACCCCACCAATCCTCTTGCACATCGATCAGAAGAATCTGCTCGCCCATCGCCATCATCATCTGTGTCCTCTGATATGTCGTGACAACCGTCACCATCGATGTCATTTGTTGGGCCTGATGTGAATGCGACACTACTTTCGACACAAAGGTCGGAATCATCAGGTATTCCATCGCCATCAAGATCAGGATTTTCATCTGTGAACACGTACACATATACCGATGCACTATCGGTAGTGATTTCTGTCGAACCACATGAAATTGTAAATGTTCCATTGAATGATGAGGATACTTCAGCAAGCGATAATGATGCGTATTCACCGGCAATTGCAACCATCTGGATTCGCTCAAGTTCATCCTCCCAAACCCCTGAGCAGGTGTTTAGCGCTGAGTGGACAATTTTCGCCCTTGCAATTACTGTTTCACCAATTTCCACATACAGCACGGGAGGGAAGGCAGAAATTGCCACGGGATCCTCAGGTGGGTTTTGTACAGTGATTGAAATCATCGATATTGCTGAAAGTCCGTTTTCATCCGTCGCAGTAATTTTGACATTATGGATTCCAGAAGGTAGTACTCCAAATTGTAATGAAAACGAGTTAGAAGTGATTAATGCATTTCTCAAAATTGCACCATTTGCCATCGTACCTTGTATCGATACTGTAGCCGGATTTTCATCCTCAAAAGTGCCATTAATGACCACGTTTTCATCGAATAAAAAGGCATTGTCCCCATTGACGGAAAGAGTTGGGTTGAGGCCCAAATCTTCAGATATTGAGTCTGAATCGTCATCACTATCAAGCATCCCAAGACAGCCAGAAGAGAGCATTAGCGTCGTTAGAATTAGTGCAATCCAATTGCGCCTCATGGACTGCCGAGGATGACGCAGAACATCAATTGTCCGCCATCTCGCTGCGGCCAGATTGTGTAGGCATTTCTGCAATGGTACAGTTCCTGCCATCATGCTTCATAATCAATGGGTTGACGAAAAGTAAGTCGCCACCATTCCTCCGTTCTATTCTAATCATGACTTCCCAATGGGTCGCAAAAAGTGGGTGATACTCACTTCCGGGCCAATCTCCTTCAGGTAATGAAAGAGTCACCGTGTCACCTTGCAAAGAAATATCAGATGACATTCCACTACATTGAACAGGGAGTGGTGAAAGGAAATGTCGCTGAGTATCGGGGCCCTCAAGTGGTGTCGATTCACCAAACCCTGTGCCCAATTCTGAAATGGAATACTGACGGATTGTCAGGGGTGTTGAAATTCCAGGTGGATTTTGCTGGCTCTCCTTTCGACCCAATGCATGAAGCAACATGGGCCTTCTCGGATTTAGCAAGCCGACTTGGAGGCGAGCTTTGGCTGAAACCCAATCCTCTTCAGCCCCGGTGAATTCAAATTTGACTTCAATATTTTCAGATGTACAATCCACATTTTCGACAATTACTACCGGATCAACGGGCAAATTCGAGCGGAATTTCCGGGTCCTACGGAAATCCCATGCACTCGCGAACAATCGCATCATGATTGGTACGAAGAAAATCGGCAAAAATATCAGCAAAAGAACGGGGTAATCGAGTAACCCAAGACGAACGCTTCCTGCAAATGAGCCATCGACCCAACCCCAATTCACCAACGCTGGTTCAAATGCATGGATGGCTAAAGATGCGATAATCCCAATGACTGCGAAAGGAATCATTTTTCGAGAACGACGATGCATTTTACTTGGCATAAGGAACCATCCCTTTCTCTCACGCATGATTCGATCAGGGACCCGATTTGATAGTGTGACCCAATCTCGGCACTGAGATAAACCAGAAGATAAGCGCATAATACGACGATGAATATGGAATCCTGATTCATCGCCGATTTGTACAGAGCATGGTGTTTCAGTTTCTTCTGTAAGCCTGAAATATTCCGTCGCAATAGGTAATTCAGAAGCGATGACAGTGTCTGGATCAAATGGTGGCCATCGTAGTTTAATTTCGACGGCGTGGCCCGTATCGATATCTCCCATTACAACCCCTCATCCAGTTAACAAAGCCCATGTTGCACGAACTGCCATTCGTCGGAATTCTGGAACATCTTTGAGTAAACGAATGCCCAAAGGAACTGGTTTTTCGATATCCCCCACTTCATTGATGAGGGCGACCACGTCATCACGCGCAAAAATTTTGAAGGTCGCTTCAAGTTCTTCATCATCGCAGGATGAAACAAATAAATCACGCAATATACGTGCGCGCTCTTGTTCCTTACGCATCTTTTCCATCGGTTTACAAATTCTCTTGAGATGAGATTCACTTAGGTTATTGGCCAATATCGCCTTTACAAGGTTGGGGGCTAAATGATGCACTTGATCAAAACCCGGACCGATCCCCCCGCCTGTTGTCGGCTTACACAGCCCAGCAGCATCTCCAAACAATAACACTCGCTCTTTGTAAATTCTTTTCAATAATCCACAGGCCAAAGGGCCACAGAATCTTGCTGTCTCATGAATATTGGAAAATTTATCGCCCCAAAGTGGATGATTTAACAAAGTGTCGTAGAGCATTTCGCAAGATCGGCCTGCCAATCTTTCAGGGTGGACCCACATGCCAATTCGATGGGTGTCACCATTGGGGATCGCCCATGCAAATAATCCAGGTGCGATATCTTCACCCGAGAACATTTCCAAGCGCCCGGGTATCCCATCATAGCCCGACACCTCTGCCTGGAATCCGATCATGAATTCCTTGGGCCGACCAAATCGGAAATAGCGACGAGTCCAAGAATGAACACCATCAGCCCCACAGAGTAACTTAGACCGAAGGGTAAGCAATTTGCCGTCTCGATTGATGGTTACTGAAACTCCTTCAGAATCCACAGTTGCATCCGTTGGTTTAGAATCAACCCAAAGTGTCGCCCCAGCTTCAATGGCTTGTCTAACACAACCCTCATCGAACAATTTCCTGCAAACCACATGGGTACGTATCGACGAAGGATCTCCAATCTCGACGGGATGGCCGCCAGGGCTGTGGATTCGAGCACCCCATACATCTGACAAAATTGTGTGATGTAAGTTGACCCTGTCCATTGCATTAGGAGTCACAAGACCGGCACACTGGAATGGCTTGCCAATCTCTCTGTGCTCTTCAAGAATCAGTACGTGTAAGCCATTTTCAGCCAATGTACGCCCCAGGTGGCCACCCACTGGGCCAGCACCCACGATGATAACATCGTAATCATGGCCAGTCATACCAACGAGCCACCGTAGGTGACCTATCAGGATTCGCCCTTCACAATCAAGACTTTTCCGATTTGTGCTCTTCACGGGCCGGGCGCGCCCGTATATCTCAATCGTCTGCAGTATCAGGTTTCGAGTTCTTTTCCTTAGATGTCTTCTTTCCCTTAGAGGCCTTTTTTGGTTTGCCCTTTTTCTTAGAGCCACCAGTTCGTTTCTTGAGAATTGTGATTAATTTACTTGCAGTACCACCCGCTCCACCTTGGAGATCGGAATATTGAGTGGCCTCGACAAGAGCACATGCTTCCGATTCAGACAATTCAGCCCGTGTACACAGTGTCTTAATCCAATTGATCTGTTTTTCAGATGCATCGCGAGGTATGTGCTTGGTCAACTCTTGGAGCTTTTCAATCAGTTTACTGGCACTACCCTTACGACCACCTGTGAGTTCGCTGAAGCTACTTTTTTCCACCAATGCACTCGCATCTGATTCAGATAATTCAACACTTTCAGCCATCGATGCAATCCAACTTGTTTGCTTTTCACTTGCTGGCTGAGTTTCCGCCGGATGGGCTTTGGTAATGACATCTAATATTTCGCGAATCTCTGAACCAGTCATTTCCTCGGGGGCTTTGCCACCTGTATATGTGACAACTTGTTCTTCCGATAAATTCAGAGTTATCCGACCAAAATAGCTGAGTTGCTTGGGAGTAGGTGTCTGCTTTTTCTTCTCTAGTGCAGCC
>JAQXFF010000117.1 GCA_029250425.1 Candidatus Thalassarchaeaceae archaeon
GAGGCCTCATCTCGGAGTGTTTCCGCCGCCTCCTTGACCGCTTGCATATCCCTCACGCCTTGCTTTTTCGCAGAATATAGTCTGAGTAATTACCAGGATAAACCCGTATTGTCCCATCACCGGGCAATTCCCAAATCGTATCGCACACTTTGTCGAGAAACCATCGGTCGTGACTGACGGTTAGAATACAACCATCATAATTGTTCAAAGTCTCTTCCAGTGCTTCTTTTGCATCCGTATCAAGATGATTGGTTGGTTCATCTAAGAGCAACAGATTATTGTCCTCAAGGAGTAATTTCAGCATTGCGATTCGAGCACGTTCACCCCCACTGAGTTTATTCAATTGTGTAGATACCATTTCGGGTGTAAATTGGAATTGTCCTAACATGGCACGGATTTTGGCATATTCCATCCGTGGTTTCAATTTTTGGACTTGTTCAATCGGTGTCAAATCAAAATCAAGTGTTCGGTGATCTTGGTGGAAGTAACCAATTTCCACTCCGGGGCGTACATCGATAACACCCTCATCAAGTTCGATTTCTCCATTGATAATTCGAAGTAAAGTGGTTTTCCCTGCTCCATTGGCGCCGACGATGCCTATTTTCTGGCCGCGCCTTACTCCGATTTCCACCTTGTTCAGAATCGGATTTTGCAGGCCCTCAAATTTTAGTGAAGCATTTCTAAAGTCCAAGACATCAAGGCTGGATTTTTCAGTTGATTGTAAATCGAATTGAAGTTCTCTTCGCTCACTTGGCTTCAATGTTTTCAGCCATTTTAGCTCCCGTTGTGAACGTGAAAGCATCTTGTGTTTCTGAGATATAGATTTATCAAATTTATTTGCTCTTTTCATTGATTGTAAAGCCCCTGTAAGCCGTTTGATTTCCTTTTCACATTTGCTTATTCGATCATCAAGAGTCTGCAAGAACAGTACTTTTTGTTGTAGGAATGCGGTATAGTTCCCAGCGTATCCACGAGTGTGGCCATCGTGAATCTCAAGGATATGTGTGCATATACGGTCCAAGAAAAATCGGTCGTGACTGACAATCAGTTGAGCACCTCGGAATTTTGTCAGAAACGTTTCCAGCCACTGTAGGGTTGGCAGGTCGAGATGGTTTGTTGGTTCATCGAGAAAGAAGACATCGATTTCGCCCAAACCAACCAATTGTCGCGCAAGTGCAACCTTTGCCCTCTCGCCTCCAGATAGTTTTGCCAATGGCATGTCTAACGGATGGTGGCCAAGTTCCAATGCATTGAGGATATTTTTTGCATGCCCTGCAACATCCGAACCACCCGAGCGTGCAGAGAGTGCTTGTAACTCAGAATATCGTTCGATAACAGGTTGCCAATCTTCTTCGTAAAATGACGGTTCAGCCATCTTTGCTTCAATACTCGCAATTTCTTCTTCAAGTTCTTTGAATTGGTGGCCACGTCGATTCAATTCTTGTTCCAGCGTTGCATCCTCATCAATATCTCGGACCTGAGTGAGATAAGCGATTCTGAGTCCGGGAGCAAATGTGATGTCGCCTACATCCTGATTCTGATCGGAAATGGTTCGAAGGAGCGTTGTTTTGCCCGCTCCATTGTGGCCGACCACGCCGATTCGGTCCCCTTCCTCGATTCGTAGATTGATACCATCGAGGACCGTGACAGCACCAAAGGCCCGGTGCACATCTTCTAGACGAATCAATTCACGAACCAATTTCACACCTCAATATTTGATGTGCCAATGTGGGTATTTCAATACCTGCGGCATCAAACCATGCTTCTACACTGCCAAATCGTCTTTCATTTCGAGCCTCTTTGACTCGAGTAGAAATCAAATTCCATGCAGATTTATCACCGATTCCTGGAATGGCAACCAATTGCTTCTGGTTGACTTTATTGATGTCTAGATTTGCTTCTATACCGGTAATTGAACGAGCCCCGTGGCCAGTCACAAGAATGTCACCTTGTGTTTCGAGTGGAATCAGGTATGGGACTCCAATTAGAATTGGATAAGCACCAATTTGCCGTCCAAATGTGATGCCTCCTTTACCATGGATTTCAGGGTCACGATGACTCTCACCTAAATGAGCAGGCAATCGAATACGGCCATCATGAGATTCCCATGTTACATCTGTCAACAATTGACCCAATGGGAATAATTCAGTCAGTAAAGGCGAATCAATTTGATCTCGAGTCCATGATTTGAAATCTGAGAAATGTTCAGTCGGAATTTCTTGAAAATTTTCACCTTCAACTTGTCGGATGTTGATTCTTCGCAACCATAAGCCCTCTGCGCGAATCGATGTCAAGAGATCCTTGTTCATCTGGTAGGTTGCGGCAGTTTCTCCATTCAAACCAGCGATGAAGTTGAGTCCTGGTAGAAGTTTTGGCAATCCTCGCTCCCCTCGTTCTCTGCCGTATTGATTGATATGGCGAATTGCAGTTTTCAGTTGTTCAGCATCGCAATTTAGCCAATTTGCTTCATGGACAGCGGGATCCGCAGATTCCAATCCAAAAGATAGAACGGATCCGTCTGAGAGTGTTTCAGTGAGTGTTTTGGTAATCTCGGTTGCCGGCTCCAAATGCTCTGCAATGATCGAGGGGTTTGCATTGTCAACATGCAATGTCTCTAGCCGTTCGTCCTCTCGCAATCCATGCAATAGTTCTGCCAACGGTTCAGGATTTGGGATGGGGTATTCCATTTCGACAACCCCTTCAGCCATGTAGGTGTACACATCAGTCATTCCTCCAAGTCGAACATGCTTGACTCCTTTGTCGAGTGCTCGCGATACTTCGGTGATGACATCGCGAGGGGTTCGCCAAATGGGCACACCTTTTTTCGGCTCTATACAAAATCTGCATCCTCGCTTGAAACGAACACATCCTTGGTAGACTTCGACTTCATAGGTCAACGGTCCAGACAAATCAGGATGTTCGGATACAGCCTTTGAAACCGCTCCGGCTTGTGCCCAAGCAGTCCATTCAACATCAGTTCGTTTTTGATGACGGAACTCTCCGGTGGAAAGGAACCAAGAAAGCGTTGCGTCAGTATCTTGGACACATAGATGGAGATTTTTCCGAAGAGGTTGCCAACCTTGTTGCCTCCATCCTCGAATCGCCCAACCTCCTGCGAAGAAAGGGATGTTGGGCGGTAAGGTTTTCACCAATTCATCTGTTTCTCGTAAACTGATTGGTGTCCCTCGCAGGTATTTTCCGGGAACAACAGCACCAGCAATGAGGACAATTCCATCCAGTTCGAGTAAATTGGGCCGGAGTCCTAGTCGCCATTGGTCGATGGTAATGTAATCGTAGTCGATACTTCGACTTTCGAAAACTCCACAAATATACCGGACGTGAAAACCTACGTATGGAGGGACACCAAATGCGGCAGGTTCATCTTCGTATCCGTCGATAACAAGCCACGCCAGGAAATCACCTCAGCGGCGATCGCGACGCCCTTTCCCTCGGTCGTTCTGACGACGACCGCCACCACGGCCACCTCGATCCCGACCTCCTTTGGGTTTTGATTCTTGAATGGTTAATTTACGCCCATCAATTTTGGTACCCTTGAGCGCTTCAATCGCAGCTTCCCCTTCTTTGTACGATTTGTAAGTTACAAACGCGAACCCTTTGCTGTTACCAGTTTCTTTGTCTTTAGCGATATGGACTTCCTTGAGTTCTCCATGAGCAACAAACAATTCAGTCAATTGCTCTTCAGTTGTAGAGTATGGCAATCCTCCAATGAAGAGTTTCATGCCCATGGTTTCCTTTGCTGATTCGCGAGCCTTGTTGAGAACTTCTCGTTCTGCAGCCAATTCTTCCTTGCTTGCGTCCCCATTGTCGACTTTCTCTTTGCATGGTGAACAACGTGCAGGAATTCCCGGTGTTGGTTCAAAGGGTAATTTGGTATCAGTTCCACACATTGTGCATTTTGCAGCGTGCATTTCTCGGCGAGGACGTTGGCCACCGCCTCCACGGCCACCACCTCTTCCTCCACCTTGCTGCAATCCACCAAGGAATTTCGCAACATCTTTTGGAGTCGAATGTACACTGCCTCGACGATGATCTGAAAGTGGTGAGAGATATGGGCGCTCACCATCTTTTGAGATGAAGGCCATCGATGCATCAGACCACCGTTCACCATCTCGATTGAGTTTGGTAATTGTGCTATCTTCGGGAATTAGATATCCGTGTCCAAATCCGTTTGAAAGGGCGCGGAATCCCACATAATCACATCGTTCACAAACGACATTTACATCTGGTTCTGAACTTGAGGTCACGAGGTTATCTCCACAGGCTGGACAAATGGCCCGGATGATACCGAGGTCCGAATGCGAGCGACATTCCGCTCTTAGCATTGGACTAAGTTGCTCGATTTTCGCCCGAATTAGGTCACGCTTTTTCATTGCATCACCAGGGCTTGGCATGAATTTGTCTACGATTTTCGCGACGAAAATATCCGCGAAAAGATGGGTGGCAGGAAGGGTGCGAACGGGTTTACCTTCAACGTGCAGAATTTTGATTTCAGCCGTCTTGGCATTGATTCTATTGACTTCTCCAATGACAACGTCTCCAATTTCGATTTCACGAATTGGATCTGTTTTTTGCTCGACATAGAGCACTCCATCTTCTCGATTGAGTGTACCCACAACTGTGGCTACAATTCCATCTCTCGCTTCGACCACACCGCGGCCAAGACTGTCATCATCATTCTTCAGAATCGCTGTACCTGGTACAACGAATGTTCCCACATTTGCGGGAGAGGTCATTTTGCTTCACGCTCCTTTCGCCAACCCGGTCCCCTACGGGGGACCGCTTCGCACAACCCCGCGACCTACGCCTTCCATTTGAAGGCGCCGCCCAACCTTAGTTGCGTACAAAGCGCCAAACAGTGACTTTTGTACCCCCTTCTCGGGAGCGATGATGCTCATACTGGGCCGGAAGTCTAAATGTCCCACCTAAGGTCTCTTCACCCAGCCAACCTAGTGATTTTGCAAGTGGTTGAATATGCCTTGCTTTGGTTGAATGAAGCAGGTAAACGACCTTCGCGTTGGAATTGAAAGCAGCTTCTAAAAAAGGTCGATCAGCCATTGAAATTTGTACCCCCCAAGGTGGATTCATGATGACTAAATCGACATCATGGCCCTTCCATTCTGAGACGTCTCCAATCAACCACTCTACGCCATCGTAATCATGCTGGCAAGTCGGGTCTATTTCGACCAATAGAGTTGAAGCGGCTCCAGCCAAATGACAACCAATGCCTAAGATGCCATTTCCAGCACCCAAGTCAGCCACTTTTGTTGATTCTTCAAGGTCTCCTCTTTCAACAATCTCGGCAATCCACCGTGCGGCAAAATCACCCTCTGTCGCATACTGTTCTAGTGAAACATCGTGCTGGGGGTGAGGGGGGAGATTTGACAGCGCCATCGCAAGGTGTCGCAAGCGCATGGTGTGTCCGAGTCCGACAAAGCCCATCAAGACTGACCGTGGGGGTCCTGCTGCCTTGCGAGTTCAATCGCTTTGAGAGTTGCGAGGTTGGCTTGTTGTGTTTGAGATATTTCACCCGTCTTTCGAGCCTTGATATTGGCGGCTTCGTCACGAAGTTGTTGGATGAGTGTCGCTCCAGGAAGTCGTTCACCACAGAAGCGGCAAAATTTCTGCGCATCTTCTTGTTGTTGTGCACAATCTGTACAAAATACCATGGGAACAGCCTCTCGGTTACATCGGCCCTCTATGAAGATGGCTCTGTGTATTGGTCAGGATTCTTCGGATAAGCGAACGAACATTCCCCACACATCGACACCAGCCGCGGCTGCTCTCTCGCTCACTTCTATGAATTGTGGGTGTTCCATGATATCGCCCATTTCTTGACCACCCGCAACAAGCAATGAAATGACTTGGCGCATTTCAGATTCAAGTGGAGATTCAGTTTGAGGTGCAGCTACTGGTGGCAAATCTTCCTCAGTCATTGGAATGGGTTCTGCAATAGGTTCGGGTTCTGCTTGAACAACAGCCTTCACTACAGGTGCAGGTTCTGTTTCTGGTATTTCCTCATCCCTTGTTTGTGATATTTCACTGATCATAGATGCGGCCAAATCCTCCATTGAAGAATCAGACACAGTGTCTAGAATGGGCCCGGGGTGGGTGACGAATGCCTTTCTTGACATCGAAGATGGAGATTCGGAAAGAGGGATTTTCTCTGGGAGTGGTATGGCGGGATGGTGGAAGCAAGCCCAGTTTTCGCCCTCAAATGAAGCATCACTAGAGGGAACGATTTGCACTTCACCGCGTACCCATCCTTGGCCGATGAGGGGCTGCATCCATCGCCCAAGATCGGCCATCGCCACATCGACAAATTGGAATGATGCAAGTGCATGATCAAGACCAATTGCATCAATATCTTCTCTTTCTGCACGCGGGCGATGGAATACGGAAACCGCTGATTCTTCTATGGCTACAGTCCGGCCATGATTCCGAAGTGCATGTCTGTCGGCGCGTGCACCGAGCATCATGATGCGTGTGCGTGCTCCATATTGTTCCCATCCATTCGTCAGGCCATCGAGTGAGCCGGATTCGACAATCTCAACCTCGCCCATACCGCATCGTCAGTCTATCGAGCACTTGAGGATGGCCCTCATTCGCCCAGCAACCCCTCAGCCAGAGCCAATTCAGCCAAAAGCACGGTTCCGCCAGCGGCTCCACGGATTGTATTCTCCGACCAAGCTCTGAATGTAACCATATCTCCGTCTACATCGAATTCTCCAATTCGAACCGCCATCCCTGCCTTGAGATCGGTGGCAGGGTCGGCCATTGAACTTGGAATCAAATCGTCAACAAATACGAATGGTGTTTCGGGGGCTGATGGCAAATCCAAGGCTTGAGGGCGGGACCGATAATTTTCCATCCATTCGCGCACTTCTTCTTCATTTTTTTCAACATGAAGATCAGCGATAACGTTGACGACGTGCCCATATTCTCGGTTCACTCGTCGAACAGTCACCTGTACAGGTAGTTTTGCAGATTTCACTCCACCCACTCGGGCCCGACCCAGAAGACTCAAACATTCTTCTTTCATTTTCTCTGCTTCACCAGGGATGTCTGATGAATGCTCGTTGGTGTCACGATAATTTGTGAGTAAGTCTATGCCGCCTCCAGAAAGAGATTGTTCAGTGGCGATTGAAACGCCATCGAGTCCAATAAAATCCCAGAGAGGTTTGAGTGGTAAGGCGGCAGGCACAATGGTGCAATTGGTGCTGCATGCAACGAAACCCTTTGCTGAATCTCCGTTGTTTAGAGTGAGAAGGTGATGTGGATTGAGATCAGCAACAATGAGGGGTACATCGTTATCCATTCTGTGGGTACTGGCATTGCTGAATACGAATAGGCCCTTTTCGGCGAGTGGTTTCTCGACAGTGATGGCAATTTCGGATGGTAGGGCGCTGAACACCACTTCGAAATCCTCTACATCGTTCATGAGTGAATCCATGCTTCGTATCTGCAGTGGTGGGATATCAGGACGGACTTCTGGCAGATGCCATTCCAAATCGGCAAGATTCTTGCCCGCTGTACGTGGTGAACCGTAGACAGCCACGAGTTCAAACCATGGGTGGTTCGCAAGGCGTTGCTGGAATCGCTGTGCCACGAGCCCACTGGCCCCCAAGACCGCCACCTTGCGCACGCGCATACACATACGTGATGTCGTCTCCTTCTTCATTGGAACGGAAGTGTAGACTTCAAGAACCATGACGTCGAGCATAGAGTATGTCCAGTGAACAAACCCTACTCATAACCTTCCTAATTATCGTGCTTGCAGCAATCCAAGTAGTAATCTTACTTCAACTCAGAAATTCAAAAGGGGGTGCAGGTTCAATTGATGAAAGTGCATTCAATCAAATTTCGATGAATGCATTAAGCCAAAATAATGAGCAATTCCTAGCTTTGGCAGAGCAAAGATTCAATGTGCAAAAAACAGATGCCGATAACCAACTGGAGATGCGAAAAAGAGAAATCGAAAATTTGTTACAACCTCTGAATGAACAGCTCAAGAATTTGGAAACGGAAAACAAGGAAATGGAGAAATCCCGAAATCAGGCTTATGGCGACTTGAAACAACATGTCCAACAGATGATTACTGGTGCAGAGAGGTTGGGGCGTGAAGCAAGCAATCTCACAACAGCTCTCACAAAAAGTGCTCAGGTTAGAGGAAACTGGGGTGAAATCAGTCTGTCGAATATCTTAGAAATGTCTGGACTTCGTGAAGGTATTGACTATGTTGAGCAGGAGACTCAAGGAGATGGGAAGCGACCTGATTTCATTGTAAACATCCCGGGTGGAGGTAAGATCCCAATTGATGCAAAAGCATCGGGGAAGAAATTTCTGGAGTCGCTTGATGAAGCAGACGACGACACACGAATGGCTCTATTGGAGAAACATGCAAGTGCAATGCGCGACAGGGTTAATGAACTGAAAAAGAAGGCATACAGAGACTCTGTTGAAGGAGATGTTGAAGCCGTCGTAATGTTTGTACCGTCAGAATCCTTACTTGCAATTACCTTTGATTTCGAGAGAGATTTACATGAATATGCTATGAAATCTGATATCCTCATTGCATCACCGGTTTCAATCTTAGCTCTTTTACGGACAATTGCATTCCAATGGCGACAAGTTGAGCAGGCAGAGAATACCCGTGAAGCGGTTGACATTTGTCGTGAACTCTACCGGCGTTTTGCCGTTTGGTCTGAGCATTATGGTAAAGTCGGAGTGAATTTACGTGGCGCTGTTGAAACCTACAATAAGTCTGTATCGTCTTATCAAAGTCGAATAAACCCACAGGTTCGCCAGTTGAATGAGTTAAGATTGAATGATGATTTGAATAAATCAATCACCGCTCCCGCCGAGGTTGAATTAGAACCCAAAAGCCTTCCAGCCCCAGAATCAATAGTTGGTTCTGAAGAGGAATGATTAGACCCGATTAACCGGTCTAGGGAACATTCTGCGAACCAGTAGTTTGCGTAGAATACGCACTCCATCACCAACCGATCCTAATTTGGATTCCCCTATTCGAGGGACGTAGGATATGGGGACTTCACTCATTCTTAGACCTTCAGTGGCACAGGCAGTATACATCTCGGCTTCGATTTCAAACTCTGTTGAATTCAATGACATCCTCTGTATCGCACTACGTCTAAAAGCCCAGTACCCAGTGCAAACATCACTGATGAAAACACGATACAAGGCAACTGCAAACCACGTGAGGATGTGGTTCCCAATCCAGTTGACCCTCGACATTGCACCAGGGTGAATATTACCCCTCAATCGGCTTCCAATAACCACATCATATTCACCTTGCTCAAGATGTTCAAGGAGCCGTAGCATCTCATTGGGGGCATAGGTTCCATCCGCATCGAGCATGACCAACACCTCGTCATGGTGGGCGAGGAAGCGCGCAAATCCTTCTCTCATTCCAAACCCTTTGCCCGCGGCAGGACCTTGGACGATTACCTCCAAACCCAATTCTGTTGCTCGCTCTTGAGTACCATCTGTACTCCGTCCATCAGCAACAACGATGCGTGGTTCCCATCCGGCTGCTCGAAGCGCATCGAGCGGCAGTGAATCAATGACCTTTGGCAATGCGTCAACCTCGTTGAAGGCGGGCAGCAATATTGTCAAACCTCGCATCATAGATTTCTCACCTCGATCCAATGCACCCAAAGTCCGTTCGAATCCAGTATCCTGTCACTTCTCCCAGAGATTCCTGCGGGGTCCAACCAACTGTCCTCCTCTACCGTTACAGAGA
>JAQXFF010000118.1 GCA_029250425.1 Candidatus Thalassarchaeaceae archaeon
ACCCATCAAGATCGTGGGCGTATCTCCTTGCTTCCGCCGTGAAGTTGGTGCTCACGGACAAGGTGACAAAGGCATTTGGCGCGTTCATCAATTTACCAAAATTGAACAAATTATCATTGCCCACCCCGATGACTCATGGACTCACCACGAAGAATTACTGACCAATTGCGTCGACCTGTGGGACAGTCTTGGACTACACTACGAAGTTGTCAATATCTGTACAGGTGACATGGGAACTGTGGCTGCAAAGAAGTATGATCTAGAAGCTTGGCTACCTGGACGAGGCGAATACAAAGAAATCGTCTCGTGTTCGAATTGCACTGACTATCAAGCCAATCGTTTACGAATGCGATATCGGACCACAGAAGGCAATGCAGCGGTCCACACACTCAATTCAACAGCGGTCGCCACCAGTCGTGCTCTCGTCGCCATTATGGAACAAAATCAACTCGAAGATGGACGAGTTCGAGTACCGGACTGTTTGGTATCTAGAATGGGTGGAAAGACGCATCTAGAGCCTTGTGATTGGTGATGACATGCGTGCCATCATGCTGACATTACTCATTTTCCTTGCTTCATTCAGTGGTTGCTTCGGTGACCCTCCTGAGGATGTTAAAGCCAAATTATCCATTGAACCCATCGAGCAAGCAATTCGCGGTCAGGTGATGTCAATCCATGTTGAAGCAAATGTTGAATGGACTGTGAATCGTTCTGCGGGACTCTTCTTTATCGATGATGATGGTGTGTTTAGAGATGATTTGGAAAGGACTTTTGCATCGGATGTTGAAGATTTTGAAATCCTAGTCCTCGATAGCGAACGAGCCGATGTCGAACTCATCATTACGGCAGGGGATGAATCTGAGAATATCACCATGCAACTTGTCGACAGCGATGAGATGATGCTCGTGGATGGTCGAAGAGCCTTCGACACCATTGACATGCTCACCACTGATTGGAACAATCGTTGGTGTGCTTCGGCAGATCTCCACGGAGGTGGTGCGACTTACGAAGCCGCAGCAGAAGCAATGAAGGTAATTTGGGATGATTACGGCTTTGATCTTGTTGAAGTCACCCGATATGATGATGATCCCAACCAAATCAATGTTGTAGGATACAAATATGGTAATGTGTATCCAGACCAATACATCATCTTAGGAGGGCATTTCGATGTTGGATATGCATTCACCCCCCCTGGAGGAGGGACGACTGAAGGTGCCAATGACGATACAAGCGGGTCTACAGTTTCAATGGAAATGGCTCAGGCCATAGCATCAAGAGAATGGGACCACACCGTTGTCGCTGCACTTTGGGCCTGTGAGGAAGAGGGACTGCTGGGGAGTGCAGCATTCGTAGACCATCTCCCTGAAGACAAAGCGGTCAAAGCTTACTTGAATTTCGACATGGTTTCGCTGAATTATCCAATCATACCGCCTCCTGGATATGGTCCATATGATCTTTCAATCGCAACAGCGGGTGCGCATGATGAGAATCTCTCGGTCATGCTAGAATGGGTTCGCTTGGTCGTTGAGGATGAAATGAACTTCCACGATGTGGCATCAAATGATATCTATTGGCAGGCGGCCGAATCGTGTGCCAGTGATCATTGTTCATTCTTCACTTCAGGATATGCTACTTTCAACTTCTTCAGCGCTGGTGGTGATGCTTCATTCTGGCAAGAATGGCACAGTCCGACAGATACGCTGGATTTCATGGTGGGAAAGGCTGGTGGTTCCGACAATTTAGGTGATGGATTCAACACTCTTGTTTGGACTGCATTTTGTCTGTTCGTTCATGTTGACAATACCGATGATTCATTCCAAGGTCGTTGGTACACAGGTGAAGATTAAATTGACCAATTGAAAAATTGAATTCTCAATTGCTTTCTTCCGAATCTTCAATGTCAATTAATGTCGCACCAGCATCCACTTGTTCACCAACTTGATGATGAATTTTCACAACGACCCCGGGATCATTTGCTGCAATACGATGTTCCATCTTCATTGCCTCCATGACAATGAGTGTTTGTCCAGATTCAACGTGGTCACCAATATTGCAAAGAATCTCTAGAATCTTGCCCGGCATTGGTGCCGTCATTCCATCGTCTTCGCCCGAACCACCCGCACCCTGCTCGTCAATAGATACAACATGGATGCTACCGTCTAGATGCACCCACCAATCATCTCCAACCTTGATGACGTGGGCCAATTGGCCATCGACCCACATTCGATTGGGCCTTGCATCAATTTCGAATGTGTGCTCGTTTGATACATTCTCGTCATCACAGGTCGCTTCGCTTGAACCAATGGTGATTTGCCATTGACGGCCTTGTTTATCTCTGATATCAACCATGGCAATCACCTCAAGGGAAGGACCTCCGCAGTGTCAAGAATGGGTTGTAGGGACTACCACGCCCCCCATCTGATTCAACCGCCATTGCTTTTCGAGAAAGACCGTAATGCTCAGCTGCAGCCGCCACAAAAGGAACGACTTCAGATGGTTGTGAATCCCAACCTTCCGGCCAATTGACATCGATAAAATCAGTCGTGGTTTCACCTGCATGAAATGCAGGATGCGACATGATGTCGCAAAGGAATCCAAGATTCGTGGTGACTCCAAGCAACACAAAATCTTCACAGGCACGTTTCATTCGACGGATTGCGGCTTCGCGTTCTGGTGCATGTACAATCAACTTGGCAAGCATAGGATCGAAGTCAATACTAGCCTCGTCACCTTCACGAACACCTGTGTCCAATCGAATGCCTGGGCCTGTAGGGGGTCGAAACAAGGCCAATGGACCTATGGCTGGAAGGAAACTGTTGGCAGGATCTTCTGCGTAAATACGAACCTCGATTGCATGACCTCGAATGGAAAGATCTGATTGGACGAATGGAAGAGGCAAGCCCGCAGCAACCCGTATTTGTTCAACAACCAAATCAACACCGCTAATGCATTCTGTAATTGGATGCTCAACTTGTAGGCGTGTGTTCATTTCAAGGAAATGGAATTCTCCATCTTCAGCAAGAAGGAACTCAACAGTTCCTGCACCTTCGTAATCGACGGCTTTGGCCGCATTCACAGCCGCTTCACCCATACGTTGTCGAGTCGCTTCATTCAGTACCGGTGAAGGGGATTCTTCCACAACCTTCTGATGTCTACGCTGGATACTACACTCGCGTTCAAACAAGTGGACTGCATTACCCAATGTATCCGATAATACCTGAACTTCGATGTGACGGGATTTCTCAAGAAGCCGTTCGACATAGACGGTTCCGTCACCGAATGATGTTACTGCTTCTCGACTAGCAGCCGCATATTCTCGCTGTAAATTTCGAGGCTCCCGAACTACACGCATTCCTTTACCACCTCCGCCAGCACTGGCCTTCAGTAGCAATGGGTAACCAACACGTGTCGCTGCACGAACAAGTTCGTCCACCATTTCATCAGGCTTCTCCAGTGGTAATTCTTCACCGGGAATGACGGGAACGCCCGCTGTAACCATGGCTCGTCGTGCACTGATTTTATCCCCCATTTCATCGATTGCATACGCCGAAGGGCCAATCCAAACCAGGCCCGCTTCTTTGACTGCATTTGCAAAGGAACTCCGCTCGGAAAGAAAACCATATCCCGGATGTATTGCATCGGCTCCCGTCTCCTCTGCTGCAGATAGGATTGCTTCGATATTGAGATAAGTTTCAGCAAGGTTGTCCCCTGGTAAGAAAACAGATTCTTCAGCTGTTTGCTGATGTAATGAACCGCGATCCGCTTCAGAGTAAATGGCGACAGAACCGAGTCCTAGTTCTGCACAAGAGCGGAATATCCGGCAGGCAATCTCCCCCCGATTTGCAACCAATATTTTGGAAATAGGGTGTGGCGCACCCTTCATCCAATCTGGCCCACCCATGTGGATTTCACTCCTCTTTCCAATTGGGTGAGCGCTTTTCAAGGAATGATGCTAGCCCTTCTTGCCCTTCAGCCGAGCCACGCATAGCACTGGTTTTGTCCAATGTCCACTGCCTCAATTCTTCATCTGAACCAGTCCACCGATCAAAGGTTAGGGTCAACTTCTTGGCTTCGGAAACTGCCATTGGACCTGTTGATAATACTTCACTAACGATTGTGGATTCGGAACCATCTAATGATTCTGACAATTGATTTACCAATCCTATTCGAAGTGATTCTTCAGCACCTATTCTACCCGCCATCATCGATAGTCTGCGGAATTCTGCACTGCCGACCTTGCGATACACATAGGGGCCAATGACTGCAGGTAATATTCCTAATTTCCCTTCTGAAAGAGCAATGCGGGCTATTGGTTCAACAATGACATGATCTAGGCAAGCAATGAGGCCCGCACCCCCCCCCAGGGCAACACCCTGGATTTTTCCAATGGTGAAGCAAGGATGAGCCCAAAGACTGTTGAACAAACGGTCGAGTCTTTCAGAATCTGTTCTGTTTTCTTCTGGGCTTTTGGCTCCGGCATCCCTCATCATGTTGATATCGGCTCCAGCACAGAAGTGCTTGCCTGCTCCAGACAATACGAGAATACGCAAATAGGACGCACCTGTTGAATCATGCAAGGTACCCCGGTCACCGACCGAACGCTCTTTGGTCCAATCAAGAAGAGAAATGATTTCGCTGATCAACTGGATGTTCAGTGCATTGTACACATCTTCACGTGTTAGTGTTAGGTGAGCGACCGCACCTTCTATTTCAAGCGAACAAAGGCTTGTTTCTGGCTTTAAATCTTCAATTGTAAAATTTAACATTTCAATTGCTCCTTCACATTCTAAATATTCCGAAATTTGTATCGGGCATCGGTGCATTCAAACTGACACTAATGGCCAAACCAAGGACATCGCGAGTATCGCGAGGGTCAATGATTCCATCATCCCACAATCGCGCTGTCGAATAATACGGTGAACCCTCTGCCTCATATTTCTCAAGGATGGGGGATTGGAATGTATCCCATTCTTCATCAGTCATCGGTTCAAGTCCTTCACGTGCCCTCTGATCTTGCTTCACCGTTGCAAGAACATCAGCTGCTTGTGGCCCTCCCATTACTGAAATTCGGCTGTTTGGCCACATGAAAAGGAATCGTGGATCATAAGCACGCCCACACATGCCGTAGTTACCTGCACCATGACTTCCACCGATGATCACTGTGAACTTAGGAACTGGGACGCACGATACTGCCGTTACCAGTTTGGCTCCATCTTTTGCGATGCCGCCTGCTTCGTATTCCCGACCGACCATGAAGCCTGTAATATTCTGTAAGAATACGAGAGGGATGCCACGCTGCCCACACAGTTCAACAAAATGAGCACCTTTGAGTGATGATTCCGAGAAAAGGATACCATTGTTTGCTACAATTCCTACAGGATAGCCATGGATGCGGGCAAATCCACAAACGAGTGTGGGGCCATAACGGGCCTTGAACTCATGGAAACGACTTCCATCAACAATGCGTGCAATTATTTCACGAACATCGAACGGAGTCCGATTGTCTTCAGGAATGATGCCCAAAATCTCATCGCTTGAATAGGCCGGATCTTCAGGAGCTTGCACCTCTAATTTTGTTTTCACACCAGTATTGAGGTTCTCCACGATATTTCGAACCATTCGCAATGCAGCGGGTTCATCCTCAGCATAATGATCTGCGACTCCAGATTGAGCAGTGTGAACATCCGCACCACCCAAATCTTCCGCTGTGACTTCTTCACCGGTTGCGGCTTTGACCAACGGTGGCCCCGCAAGGAAAATTGTTCCATTGCCCTTGACAATTATCGATTCATCGGACATGGCGGGAACATATGCCCCCCCGGCTGTACAGGAACCACAAACAGCAGCAATTTGCGGAATTCCTTTTCCACTCATTATTGCTTGATTGCGGAAAATTCTCCCGAAGTGTCCTTTGTCCGGGAATACCTCATCCTGCATTGGAAGGAAGGCCCCACCTGAATCTACCAAGTAAATGCAAGGTAAGTGATTGGAATTTGCAACTTCTTGAGCACGAATGTGTTTTTTTACAGTCATCGGGTAGTATGAACCGCCCTTGACTGTAGCATCATTGGCCACAAATAAGCACTCTTTACCATGAACCACCCCAATACCCGTAATCATGCCAGCACTGGCTGCGCGGCCATCATAGAGGTCATATGCTGCAAGTGGGGATAATTCGAGAAATGGTGTACCTGGATCACATATTGCTGAGATCCTTTCTCGAGGTAGAGCCTTACCTCGGCTCCGATGTTTCTCAACATATTTTCCGCCACCACCTTGTTGAACAACATCAAGTCGTTCACGCAATGTAGCGAGAAGTTCGGTGTTGTGGTCATGATTCGACTTGAATGAATCATCCGAGGAATTGACTCGGGTCTGAAGTCGATCCATACGCACCCCTTAGGGGGTGCGAATACGAACTTGGCCTTGAACACTCGCCCGTTTCAAACGCCTAGAGTCATTCTGAGGACATCTCGCAATCCAGGTGCCAACCCTACTACGAGGAGGCATAAAATCACTAACAAGCGCAAATGACGGTGCCGGTGTTCAAATCTTGCCGTGGCAAAAAGCCACCAAATCATAACTGCAAGACCTACTTTTAGAGCACCAAAACCCCAAGCTGTACCTGCAATATCGATGACTTTCTGTGAAAGAACGTGTTTCTCACCGTATCCATAATTCTCCAAACCCACACTGGTGGCAAACCCATCTACCACCTGACCGTACATTGCCAAGAGTATGATTGGCAATCCAAGAATCGCCCGCGGTGTGAGAGTTTCCATGCGTTCCCATGTTGACGAATGTTGACGATCCCAATCATCCAAAGAAACCCCTTCTGGAATTATTCCTGGTTGGAGACCCATGTGATGTAATTCGGACCGGGCTTGTTGTCCTGTAAACCATAGAATAATGCAAAGAATGAGAGGGGCGAAGACAATCATTACTAGGGGAATCAAGGATATGGGTGTACGGCCATTCAACGGTTCATAGTAGAGCATTAGCCAACCTGAAAGATGCACACAACACCCACCAAGACCGGTTTGGATGAGGCCTTGTTCAATGACTGTACAACACTCCAATAAGGGATGGATTAAGATGATGAGTAAAAGACCGCCCATCGGTGCCAAAAACAACGGTGAAGTAAGTAAAGAAATTGATTCCTTTTCCCAATGTTGACCGATGTCAGGCATGAATAATACCATTTGCAAACAAGTCAGAATGAATGCCAATTGTGTGATGGCAGATCGGTTCTCAATTCCAACGTTCTTGGACACACTGTGGCACATCCAACCCGTCAAAATTACCCATGCGGCCACATGAAAATGAATCAAGGGTGAGACGAACAAGCCACCCAATCCCTCTGGATTGAAAAGACGCCCATCTTCATTCACCTCACCAAGTGATGCCCAAATGACCCACGGGACAAGTGCAATGATTGAACTGTCCCTCGCAGGTAGACCAATTCGCCGCAAACAAGCAGAAATGACAACCACAAAAGAAACGAGAATGAGAGAATATGCCAGAGTATCGACTGGATTGTAGCCGGCATCACCAGTGATTGAATCCTGTGTATGTGGTTCAATGAAATAGGATTCATATCCTTCCGAAAGAGCGTTGCCTGGTGCGATTTCATGACCGGCAATTGCACCCAAAAGGAGTATGATGGATGTCAGAATCAAAGTAGCTGCGCCACGTTCCATCAAAGAAAATTGATGGTCAGGCAATGGTGTCTCTGTGAGGACCGGGTTATGGACGGCCATGTGAATCGCTCAGGTCGATACTTCAAAGCGATTGCTTCACTCTTCTTCGCCAATTTGACGGGCTTCGTGAACTTCACGGAAAACAATGGTTTCAACTCCAACGTGATCGCGAAGTGTGCGAATAAGGCTGAACTTGGTAAAAGCCCAATTCTGATCATAAGCAACAAACTCAGGAAGAGTGATGGTCAAATCATCACCATCGAAAGTAACCTCAAATCCATCACGACCAGTGTTCGTTTCTAGGAGTGTCGTAACTTTCTCAGCACGATCTTCAACGACCTTGACAATGCGATATTTGTAACGTAGTGTACGGCCTGCGAGTGGGTGATTGAAATCGATACGAGCACGACCGGCTCGGACCATTCGCAAGATTCCTTGCTTACCGTTGATTTCGACGGGGCCCCCGATGGCTAGGCTATCCGGATCGCGCACAGAGCGTGCTAGGACATCTTGACCCATTGTTTCAACAGCATTAGGATCTCGCTCACCATATGCTTCTTCAGGTGCGATGTCAAATTCATAATCTGTTTCAGCATCTGCTTCAGCCAAGTGAGATTCGAATCCAGCAATCAGGGTTCCAGCCCCTATGACTGTGATTAGAGGGGTGTAAGTACGATTTTCATCGTGCTGTTCTGCCTCTTTCGCAACCGCCTCACGGGTTGTCTCGATGAGGACATCGTCGTCTGCATTGTATAAGTCGTAATCGATGTGGACAATAGAACCGTTTTCCATTTTAGTCACCTACCCAGCATTGTGGGCGAGCCGGCGACCGACTCCCCCTTTATGAGCGTGCGTATGGGGAATTCGCGAGCCCGTAGGGCTCATTCTTCCTCTTCTTCCCGGATTGAAGGCGTCATGACCCAATTCAATGCACTACCGATTAGAATTAATGTCCAACCTGTCCAAACCAAATGACTGCCCGTCAAATCATAGATGACAACTCGAATGCGGTCAACTGAATCACCCTGTTGCATGAATGAGGTGAGAAAGAGTTCGTTAGCTTGACTCTGATCAAATATCATCACGAGATCACCATGAGGACGGTGCCAGATATCTGTCTCCGGTCGTGCTGAAATACCACCCTCATCAAAACGTAGCATACCAGGTGTCAGCGTTGCAATCACTTCGCCTTCAGCTTCCGTTCGAACTTCAACTGTCACTGTGATTTTCCCATCACCTACTTTCTCACCCCATCCTTCGTCTTCGGGCCCAATCGCCGTCAATTCGGTAAATGTGTACCAATAATCCCCGTGTTCAATGGGGGTATCTTTTGCGAGCATCACGATATGGCTGGGGTCGCCGCGTTGAACGAGCGTTGTGGTGAATACGTGTCCGACGAGCAATAGTAGAATGCCGAGGTGAGCGACATGGATGGCCATCCGACGCAATTGTAACGGCTTGCGACGCAATTGAAAATCACCGAACCGTACCCAAACCAAGCGAACCATTGGAGGAATGGAAAACAAGAACAAGGGCAAAGCAAATCCAGCAATCATACCCCGTGTTATTCCCTCTGAAAATTCATGATCTGCATCACCTGGTAATGCACCCCCCATCGTGTAAGCAAAGATGATGCTAATCAAAATCATACCACTCAATAATCGCGGAACATAATGTGGTTTCACGACCTTGCGCCAACTGTATACGGTTAGACCTATGGATGAAAGGCAAAGCAACGGCAAGCCAAAGATTTCGTGCCACGCCATATTGGTGCCGTCTACTTCTGCAAGTAATAACAACCAAGTCAGTAAGAGGAAAGGGGCGCCCACCGCCATTGGCACCCACAATACAAGTCTCTGCTGCCAACGACCATCATTCCAATTCAGTGGAGGATCTTCTTGGTCCCCTAACAAAAACATAGGCGAGAGGAAACCAATCATTCCAACGATGGTTGGAATTACCGTTAATAGTGCAGCCCAATAACTGAAAAGCAGCAATGTCACACCAGCAGTCATCCAAACAACACGCTCATCATTCGCGTATTGATTCCACAACAAGAAAGCGAAAACACCCGCAAGAATGCCCACCTCTACTGCGCCCATCCATGAACCGAGAAGCGCGCCTGCGATAATCGCCAATGGGGACCATTCCTGCTCTTCAGAATTTGCGAAGTGACGTGTTCCCAACCACACCATACAGAATAAAATGAGCAGATACAGATGCACCTCAATTCCTGCACCATCTTGAAATCCTAATTCCAATATACGTTGAATCGGACCCATCGAAGGATCAATTTCACCCTCAGCAACAAATGCATGAACACTAGCCCAAACACCATTGGCACGTGTGACGAGTGTGGCATGAATCGCAAAGAACGCAGGTACAATTCCCACACCCACAAACCAATGATCCTCATTGGCCATACCCTTGGGCAATCTGAGATGTAGAAGAATAATGAGGGAAATCCAGGGCAATAGGGAACCTGTTTCTACTGGATCCCATGCCCAATATCCACCCCAGTCTAATACGGTGTAAGCCCACAACCCCCCTAGGCCAACGCCCAATGTTCCAATCCACAATGCGGGTCGTGCAAGGTAGAGGATTCGGTCTCGCGCAGGCGCGCCTGAAAGAAGCATTGCGGAAATGGCATGTACACCGACACCCACACATAGTGTGTAAAAGGCAAAGATTACCGGGGGGTGAATAACCATTAAATCGGTTTGCAATAAAGCGTTCAGGCCAGGACGATTCATCACATCACTGGGAGTGGCACGAAATGGATTCAACATCAGTGCGATGAGGAGGAGTAATGATGAGAAACCAACCAACAGACGAAGACGAAGTTGATGTTGAGAATCAGATTCTGTCGGATGTTTCTCGCCATCTATTAGAATGAGTGCTCCCAACATGGCAACCCAAAGCAGTAAGGGGCCTTCACGACCCGCCCAAATTGCGCTGATTCTGTAAAGAAGTGGAAGATCAGACCCCCCATTATTCCACACATATTCAATGCTCGATGCATCGATTAAAAACAAAAATAGTAACACTGTGAATGGTGACATCAATGCAATGCCGAGAAATTTTCTCATCAGTCACCACCCGTAGTACTTCGCACGACTGTAACCAAATGCAAGCATTGCCGGGACTATTCGACGAAGATATAGGCTGGGTTTCCGAATCAACAATCGTAATCCAACCATCATTTTCCCATGGGGTCCCATTGCTGACATTTCCAATGGGAAACATCGACCCATCAATGACATCTCGTCATCGCTGAGATTGTATAGAGCTGTTTTCCCCTTGAGAATCTTCTCATAAGGTGGAAATTCCCGCTTCCAATCTTTCTGATAAACAGAGAGTTTTTCACCTGAAAGATCTCCAGATTGAATGGCCGAAACTGCAGTTTTTGCTGCAAATACCGCAGATTTTAGGGCAAGGTGTGAACCTCCTTCAAACAGAGGAGATGTGAATCCGGCAGCATCGCCCACAAGCATCAGGCCATCAGCATAAGTTCGTTCATGTGGGCCAGAAATTGGAATTGTCCCTCCAAATCCTCGAACGGATACTGAAGCATCTCTCCATGGAGGATTTGTGATTTCAAGATCGGTAAAATGGGTAGTTTCGATAAATGCATCCAAATCTTTCACAAGGCCTTTCTTATCCTCACTAACAAGTCCAACATTTGCACGACCATCACACTTTGGAATCATCCAAAGATATCCTTTCTTAGCGTATTTTGGCCAAATGTAAAAATCGAGGTATCCATCAGTAGGAACTTCATGCATTTCGTATTGGATTCCAGCAATAACTTTGGGTCGCTCGTTCAATTTGGTGAGTTTTGAACATACACCTGCAACCCCTGACGCATCGATGATGATTTTGGCAGTGATAGGGAAAGCATCACCCTTACCCTCACATTGCCAACCAGAAAATACGCCATTCGATTCAACGCGATTCATACCAGTCAATTTGTGACTCAGCTTGAGGGAGGCACCCTCCGCAACTGCTTCATCAGAAATCCATTGTTCAAACAAATGCTTTTCGAGAACATACCCTGGTTCGGAAAGTCGCTTCTCAGTTCCGTCTGGGAAGATGACTCGTATACCGTCAACACGTTTGCTAATCACTGAATCCGGAAGATCTAGGCCTAGATTGGCAACAGCAACGTCAGACAAGCATTCCCCACAATGAACTGGCGTGCCAATTTCGGCATGATCTTCGATGAGTATCACCGACAAACCTGCGCGGGCAGCATGCAACGCTGCAGAACCTCCGCCGGGCCCAGCACCTACGACGAGAACATCACACTCGGTCACCATTGGGAGGGGATACAGCCGATACAGGCCTTGAATCCCTCGGTGCCGTAGGCACCGGCGCACGCCCGCTGGATTTGATAGGGGGAACGGTTCCGGCAAGCATGGGTTGGCGCCGGCTCGGACGTTACCTCCGCTCGTTGGAGGACAAGGGCGACCTCATCCGAATCAAGCATCCTGTTGATTGCTACCTTGAGGCTGGATGCATTGCAGATAAACTCGTCAAAAACGGCGGACCGGCAGTCATTTTTGAGCAACCCAGACTTGCTGATGGCTCCATTTCAAAATTCCCATTGGCAATGAATCTGTATGGAACAAGGCGGCGAACAAATCAAGCATTACGGGTTGAAAATCCTCGTGAAATAGGTGAGGGGTTAACCGACCTCATGAAACCAGATATTGGGGCCTTTCTCAAACGACCTTGGAAAGCTTGGCCTCTTGCGAAGAAGGCGCTTTCCCTTCCGCCGAAAAAAGTTCGAAGGGGGGCGTGCCAGCAAATTCGAATGGCCATACCTGATGTGACTAAACTACCGATTCCTACAACTTGGCCAATGGACGGGGGGCCATTCATAACATTGCCATTGGTTGTAACAAAAAATCCAGTCACAAATGAACACAATTTGGGAATGTATCGGTCCCAAGTATACAGCCCCACCGAATTGGGTTTGCATTGGCAAATGCACAAACATGGAGCCGATCATGCTGCAGCAAGTGATGGGAAAATGCCGGTGGCAATTTGTTTAGGTGGGCCACCTGAAGTAATGTTTAGCGCAATTGCCCCCCTTCCCGATAATCTTGAAGAATACATGTTTGCTGGATTATTAGGAAGGAAACGGCTTAGAATAACGAAGTGTCTTACGCAAGATTTGTGGGTTCCCGCCGAAGCTGATATTGTCATTGAAGGATATACCACACCAGGGGAAACTCGGACCGAGGGGCCTTTTGGAGACCACTTCGGACATTATTCTCTTGAAGGAGAATTTCCCGTATTGCATGTAACTGCGATAACCCACCGAAAAGATGCAGTCGTTCCAATGACGATTGTAGGGAAACCACCAATGGAAGATGGTTACCTTGGAGAAGCAATAGGAGATGCATTCCTACCGGTGCTTAGATTTCAGCACCGTGATGTGCAGAATATGTTTTTACCCTTGGAAACAGGTTTCCATAATCTCGCAATTGTTTCATCTAAACAGCGATATCCCGCTCAAGCACGGAAAACTGCACTAGGATTGTGGGGGGCAGGGCAAATGATGTTCCTCAAAACAATCGTAGCCACTGGACCGACCCATGATGTCAAGAATTTGAATGCATTACTAGACGTATTGGATCAAAATGTTTCTATTCCAGATGATTTGGTCACCATCAATGGCATGGTCGCTGATCAATTGGCACATGCTGCACCTTACGAAGGGGTTCACACCAAACTCCTAATCGATGCATCAACGCTAAGAAAACAAGATGCGCCCCAGATATCACTTGATGGGATAAAAGATATTTCACAACACCGATGGATTCGTCCTTCGATGCTAGTCGTCACAACTCAAATCGAAAATGGACCTTCAGAATCAGAAAATACAGAACTCACAAATGAAGATTGTGCAGCATTGCAACGGGATAAAATTTCTCAATTGATGAATTCAATTTGGCAATTAGATAATTCAAATAATTTACGATGGTTATTCATCACGGATGATAATGTTGATTTGGAATCGGAAGGAGCAATGCGCACCCTGTTATGGCAACTGTTCTGTCGATTTGAAGTAAGCCGTGATTTACACTTCTCGAGTGAGGGCAGTAGAATTTGTTGGGATGCAACCGCACCCATACCTTCTGTTAACGGAATCATGCCCG
>JAQXFF010000280.1 GCA_029250425.1 Candidatus Thalassarchaeaceae archaeon
CAGCTTCCTTGGCCCCAGTTGGTCCAACTTTACCTTCAGCAGTAATTCCAGATTCGACTGCGCCGTTTCTATGTGCTGCGCGCAATTCTAAAACTCGATCTAGTGCATCAACGCCAGCATTCAATGCAAGGGTCGTGGGAATGATTTCTAAAGCTCGTGCAAATGCTTCCATGGCCAACCTGTTGCGCCCTGCTTGGTGTTCAGCTACCTCGCGTATTGCAAGAGCACAGGACATGTGTGTCGAGCCGCCTCCATCGATAAGGTGGTTTGTCTTCATCGCAAGGCCGGTTGATCGGAGGGCGTCGTGAATGGCGCGGATGGCTTCTTCGGCAGCAAGGTTGTTCGCCCCGCCAATTTCACAGGTAACCACCTTTGGAGATGGGCAAGATTCCAATCGGATCAAATCTTCGACTTGATCGGTGGCTGCACGGCGTTCTGTCACTAAGCGACCCGCTTGCCCAACATCTTCTGATGAAATGTCTGCTAGGTGCTCAATGATTCTCGACCCTGTGGCCAAAGAAGCATTTCGCAATTCGCTATCATCGAATTCGCCAGCAGTAAAACAGCCTGCCCTCATCAGTCGGTGAAGAAGGCCTTTGTCGACAGATCCTGAGCACAGGAATACGTTGGCTCCAGACGCTAGTAACGTTTTGGCAAGACTGTCTCGGGTGTCTTCTTCAGCCTTCAAAAATGCATCTAATTGGGAAGCATCTTCAATTTCTATTTCTGCAGAACGGATCTGCTTTCGGGGTGCGATGTCGCCATTTATTGTAGCAACCGTTGCGTTTTCAATAATTGAAGGAAGTGAGTCTAGTAATACCCGCCTGCGAACAACAATCCCATTGAGTAAATTTGAGTCAGATAGGCTGCCTGAATTTGTCTTGTGCATGGTGATGAAGTCTGCATCGCCATCCACAATCTCCAATGCTTCTACAATCATCTTCGACAGAATGGGTGCAGCACCTTCAGCGCCTTTGCCAGTCAAGGAAGTTGTAGCCACCTCTTCTAAATTTGAAGGGGTGCATGTAATCGCTCGATTGGCGATGGTTTCTTGTGCAATTTGGTTTGCGAGTTTGTAGCCATCAATAATTGTCAGAGGGTGCAGGCCCTTCTGCAATAGCCGGCCTGCTTCAAGTAACAATTCGGCACTGAATAACAGTGTCCCTGTAACGCCGTCTCCACAAGAGTTCTCCTGGACTTCTGCCATTGCTACAAACATCTTAGCTGCAGGGTGCTTAACCATTAATTCTGCGACAATTTTTGCCCCGTCATTGGTTACCGCTGTCGTTCCATCGGTTTTGTAGAGCATCTTATCCAATCCTCTTGGACCATATGTAGGGCTGAGTAGATCTGCGAATACTCTAGCCGCTGCAATCAGTTTCTCCTGAACGGCTGTACCGCTAGTGACGTTGGTCTCCTCTCGAAGAATAACCACTGGGGGTTTACCTGCGGCTTCGTCACCCATGATTCGCCGACATGCGCTTGTTTCAAGAAGTCACCGCGAAAAGATGCTTTCAACGAAATCTCCTATGCAGTCATTGATTTCACAATCATTGTTTTCGGCATTTTTTATTTTTCAAAAATATTTTTCGTAGATAAACGTTACACTGAGAGCCAGTGATATTTTCAGAAAAAAATTAGAGATGGGTGTAAATGTCTCAGATTGACCTGATGTGTTGGTAGTTGAAAGCAAAAGCGGTTTTCCTAACGACGTCGCTTTCCCTTTCTTCTCGGCTTTGGGCCACCACTTCGTTCCCATGACTGACTGCCCTTCGAACGCTCAGATTGCATGTCCCATTCTGGTGCGCTACTCCCGATTTTTTTGGTTCCTCTGGGTATTTCGCCACTTCCTTTCACTTTGAGTTTCAATCCGAACTCTTCTTCCATCCCGCGTACACCTGAGCCGCCTTGACCCACGACTGCCCCAATGGCCCCATCATCAACAAAAATTGTGGCCGCGGTATCTGATGCCATTTCGACGTGGTGTACCCTAGCGCCTGTCCATCGCTGAATTTGCCGCGCGAGTTCTGCTGATGCTAATTTCTTGGCTGGGCTCTGTGATCCTGAACCGTCGACTGGGACGACCACGCATTCTGAACCGAATGAAAATATCTCATGGGTCATTTGGTTGGAGGGAAATGAACGAACTTCGATAACGGGCCTGGATAGGTCAGACTCCATACTACTCGGCGCCTTCACCACCATTTTCAGTTCTAGAACTTGTGCGATTTGGCCTTTTTCGATGTGGATAACCGTGTCGAGAACTTGGCTAATCATACCCAATTCGACCTTTCCTATCAATCGTTGAACGGCTTCCAGTGCGCTATTCGCGTGAGTAACTCCGAGTAGACCCACGCCAGCCAATCGGACATCTGCAAATATTTCAAAATCTCTAGCACGTCGAACCTCGTCAAAGATGACAAAGTCTGGACGGACGAGGAAAATCACTTCTGCTGTTTTTTCCAGGTTCCCTTCTAGCGGTGCATATTGAGTCACCCTCTGAGGCACTTGTAAATCTCTAGGCGATTCCATCGTTTTCACCATTGCACCAATATCTTCATCCAGATAGGCTGCAATCGCTTGAGCGAATGTTGTTTTCCCAGAACCGGGTTTACCGACAACAAATACACCTCTATGATGATCTGAAAGACGCTTGATAAGGCGTGGGTCCAATTCGTAATCTGCCAAGTTCAGATGTGCCACAGGGCGCACGACTGTGATTTCCCATGCCTCAGAAAACGGCGGCCATGCACAAGTGATTCGCAAATCTCCAGCTTGAATAATTCGGCAGCCCTCTCTTTCTATTTCCACAAAACAATCTGACCGGTGGGCATGTTGATCAATGATCGTAACCAAATCATCTGCGACTGCTTCCAGTGTTGGTTTGTCCCATGCAGGGGATTCCAGCTCTTCCAACCGTAATTCCGTGATGTGGCCCGCTTTAACCCGAGGTGGGCATTCTGCTTTCAGGAAAAGAGTGGAGACCGTTTCGTCGGCGAGAAGAGATTCGAGTGAATCCGGGAGTGGAGGGTGGTCACCAAAGGTCGCCATCCTGTAGAGGGCGTTGTTCAAGGCTCATGAATGCTCGTGGCGTTCAAACCTTCTGTGGTTCAAGTTGATACCACTGCCACCACAAGTAGAGACTTGTCGAAATTGCAGTGAGATAAGCCCCTGTCGACGGGAATCCAAGTTGTCGGAAAACTATGTATTGGCCCCCTATGAGTGAAAGTAAGGCCAACCGAGCGGAAAACCTAGTGCTGGATATTTCCAAACCATGGGATACTGCGCCCCAATTTGCAATGGTCCAATATGCAATAGATATGAGGGCAGCAAGGGTGATGTGCCCCATCCACCAAGCAGCCGTAGCGCCCAGTGCATCAGCGTAGAGATCGTAGACTTCGCCCAAAATGGGTTCTGCCAAATTCAGTGCCATGCTCAGGCGAAGTGGATTCGCTTCTTGAATCATCTCATAGTCACTCTTTCGTCGCACGCAATGCGGCTTCAACCAAACGCATGCCGATTACACCTATTGGTCCAGGTGAAAGAAGATTGAGTGATTCCATTGAGGCTCCGGAAGAAAGCCGTGTACTCGCTTGAGCAAACGCCCGTAATTCTGCTGTCAAACTAGGTTCGCCGCCATCAATTTCAACGCGCTCTCGCGGTGCTGCTCCGAATCCCCCCCATTCAGGGCCTCGGATGTTGTTTGGATGGCGGTGTAGCCAAAACCCTGTGTGATCTAAATAATCGATGTGTAGTGAGGCGTCGCGCCCAATAATTCGCAGTTCTCTGACCTTGCCTCTGACTCGGCTTCGCCAAGAAACTGTGATTTGGGCCGAAGGTCCCAATGGATTATTGCACGTGTTTGTTGGAAAGCGCATGTGAATCACCGCGTGATCTTCAATTCCCTCAATCTCACTGGGTAAGGAGAAGGCGTCTATTTCCGCAGGGTCCACATCGCCCATGAGATCTCTGCAAATGTCCATGTCATGAATCGCGAGGGCGGCAATGACTCCGATGTCTGGGCGCGGTTCTCGAACCGATAGGCGATCTGATTCGATATGGAGGATAGGTCCAAGTTCTCCCGCTGCAATCATGTCAGCGGCTTTGCGTATTGCGACGTGATATCTGAAAAGATGGCCCACGCATAACAAACGGCCATTCTGTTCGGCACACTCTACAATCGACTGTGCTTCGGTCTCCGCCATTGCTAGAGGTTTTTCGACGAGAACATCGACGCCTTGCTCCATCAAAGCGATTGCCAAAGGAGCATGGGATGGTGTGGGTGTAGCAATTGTAGCGGCGTCAATGCCAAATTTTTCGCGAAGGGTTGCTGCGTCTGTGTGCCATTCACAATCGAATTCCTCGGCCAATTCCCTGGCTCTAGTTTCATCAACGTCGCACACAATGAGGGAATCGATCATTTGCTCTTGCTTCAGGGCTGCCCACGTTCGGACATGATTGCGGCCCCAATAGCCCGTGCCAACCACAGCAACTGTGAATCCCATGGTCGCGCGAACTCGGTCTCGTTCATGACAGTGTCGACTGCGGCTAGTTTAGCCACGAATATGGGGCGATTTGATGTGGTCGTGACCTGCCGCAGTTCGCATGGGTGTCCGCATACTGGCGGCTGTTCGTGACCTCGACCCCCCAGCAGGAGGGGCTGAAATGTCACTTGCAACACTCCTGAAGGGAGTGATGCGCAATGGACCATACATCGAGGATGCACCTGATTACATTCCTCTTGAAAATGACGAATATGGTGAAGGGGAAAGAGGGTGGCCTGTCAAGGTATTCCAGAGTTCTATGCGTGGTACTGTAACCAATTTGACGGGAGATTCTGGGTTGGAACGGGAAGTATGTGATTTACCCGTCGAAGATTTGTGGTCGGGGTTATCCTGGAGAATGCGCAATCGGAAAACTGGGTGGAATCACACGGGATTGGAGCGATTGCACCTCCAAAAACGAAACCGAGCATTTGCAAAGTGGTTGAAGCCGTATCTTACAGCTGAAGTTAAAGCCGCGGAAAAGGAAGGATATGTTTTACTCGGCGTTACCCAACTTCATTGGTCAGCGGGTGCAGCCAAGGCCTTCTCTGATGCTGGGATTCCCTATCTTGCCTTTGTGCGAGATGAATTACAATTCAATCACTCACGCGTCTACCGAAATTCGCTGGAAGGGGCTGCAGCAGTCTGTGGGGCGGGGCAGGGTTTGCTCAAGCAGATCCAAGACGTGTTTGATCTACAATATGGGGCTCATGTGCCGTTACCAGTGAATTATGCTGAACGGTTTGGCAACAAAGATGATGTTTCACAGAAACGTTTGTCTGGACTTACGGCCAGAATTGAACAAAACGATGGAGGGGTTCCTAGGATTGCAATCGTTGGCGTAACCCCGGAAAAGGGTTTTCAATTCTACAATCGTCTCCTACCTCACATGCAAGCAGTTTGGCCAGAAGCGCATGTCGACGTGTATGGTGGGGGTTCGTATGCTGAAACCCTTGGGAAGTTCAACAATGCGACATGGCGCGGGCATACCTCCGTGGAAGAAGTGTTCTCGAATTGTGATGTTCATGTTCTAACTGTGGCGAGTACTGGTTCTTGGGGTCGGGTAATCAATGAGGCTGGACTCTTTGGTGTTCCATCTGTAACCATTGACATTGGCAGTCAACCAGAAGCAGTTGGTGATGGGGGAGTTGTTGTGCCAAAGAGTGGAAGTCTAGATGACTGGGTTGCTGCAATTAAAGACACATATGAAAATCGAGAAGATTACGGAGCCAAGGCAAAGGCGCATGCTGGTGTTGTGGATCACCGACGATCCATCGCCATGTTCCGCAGTGCCATCCGTGGTGTATTCCAACAGTGAAGGTGTTTGAATGGCGTATACAAATGTCAGTGCAGAGGATGCTGCTTGGCTGCTGAATGCAGCTGGTCTAGCTCCTCTGAATAAAATTGAGTCGCTTGCCGGTGGTTGGGCCAATTCGAATTACCTAGTCACGCTTGATGATGGTGTGCGGCTCGTTCTGAAAGTCTGGGATGAAAGGCCCCCTGCTGAAGTGGAGTTGATTATCAAGCACACATGTTGGCTCGCCGAACACGGTGTACTCACACCCGCCCCGTTACTGTTAGATGGTGGTGTTCGTATGCTTGTCAAGAATAATCAAGCATGGATGCTGATGCCGTTTATTGAAGGTGGCTGGCTGCCTTCAGACACTACTTCACTTTACGAACTTGGAAAGGCACAGGCGCGAATGCACGAAGTTCCAATTCACGAGAATATTCCGACTACGTTTGCCATTGGATATACGCTGTGGGACAAAATGGTGGAAGAGGCGCATGAAAATGGGTCGATGACACCGTTCCTTCAGATATTGGAAAAAGAAAGTAGGCGTCTCAAGCAAAACATCCCAGATGATTTACCATCTGGCATCATCCATGGTGACTTGTATCCCGATAATGTGATTGGGCGAGAAGGTGAAGTTCTCGCTCTACTTGATTTTGAAGAAATATGTGTCGAATCTCTCGCGATGGATCTTGTGACAACATATGTGGGATTTGGGTGGAAAGATGGTTTGCCCGTTCCTGAATTGTGGGATGCCTTGTTGGCTGGATACGAATCGGTTAGACCGTTGACAGAGGCAGAACGTGCAGCCCTTCCTGAATTGCATCGATTTGCTGTGCTGGCAGTTGCAGCTTGGCGTTATTGGCAATTCGTGATTCACGTTCCTGGAACTGAGCACACCAATCGATATGTGGAAATGGTCGAGCGTTTGGACAAAACCTTGCCTTTTTGATGTGGGTCATTCGGGCTGTTCACGCCCCTTCTTGATGTATCTGAACAATATACGGGAAAAAACCATCGAACATAGAAGAAAGGCGATTGACATCCATAGAGGTGCCTCGGTTTTCGTGGCGAATAGCCATGTGAAGAGGAGTATGCCTGCTCCATAGAATGCTCGGAATATTGAGTAGGCGATAAAAGACTGAACCAATTTGTTGGATCGAAACCGTTGAAATGTGGTTTCGGTCGACATGGTATACCTCAGGACATTTTACGAGCAGGGTTCCCTGCGTAAGTGCCCGGTTCTGTGATGTCCTTGGTGACCACGCTG
>JAQXFF010000284.1 GCA_029250425.1 Candidatus Thalassarchaeaceae archaeon
GGTTCCTTTGGGTTTCATTTTCATCCAGGTCTTGTAATTGGCCCATCCAACAACGCATAGTGTAACCGTCTTGAATCCGAAATCCAATTGATCATTTAGCAATGAAACGATTACTGCGCCCAAAACAGCACCAGGCATGGCTCCAGAAAGAGCAATTTTTGCGACGTCAAAATCGATGAAACTTTCTCTGTGATGAACCAAACCTGAACCCCATGCTACCACTCCTGTGAGCATTAGGGAAGTCAGAATCAATTCGCCCCCAATGGGCCACCCTGCAATATAATGCAAGATTGGCACAAATAGCATACCGCCTCCCAAACCCAATGGTGCAAAGAGAAACCCGACACAAAATACGAGTGCGAGGACGATGCCCAGCATCACCCAATCCATTCAATCAACACCTCAAAGAGCCTCGATAATCATCGCAATTCCTTGACCGCCGCCAATACATGCGGTGGCCACACCATACTTTCCACCAGAGCGCTGCAATTCATGCGCGAGGGTTAGTACAAGTCTAGTGCCTGTGGCTGCCAATGGGTGGCCGAGTCCAACAGCTCCTCCGTTGACGTTGACCTTCTCTATATCCAAGCCGAGATCTTTGACACAAGCCACAGCTTGACCCGCAAAGGCTTCATTGATTTCCCAGCGGTCGATATCCTCGATTGTGAGTCCGGCTTTTTCCAAAGCCAATCGTGAGGAAGGTACCGGCCCGTAGGCCATGATGGCAGGTTCCAATCCAACAATCCCCCATGTGACGATGCGTGCCAAGGGAGTATCGCCATCAGAAGCAGCTTGACTGGCAGATTTGACAACAACAGCCGCCCCACCATCGACGACACCTGATGCATTTCCTGCTGTCACCAGAGAATCTGGTCCGAAGGCTGTACGCAATCCAGCGAGTGATTCTGCAGTGCAATCTAGGACAACGTGGTCCTCATCCTTGTGGCTAATTTCACCGACTGGAACAATCTCTTGTTCGAAGATATTGTTCTCAATGGAAGCCGCTGTACGGGCATGTGACATTGCTGCGAACTCATCGGTCTCTTCTCGAGTGACGCCCTTTCGTTTGCAAATCTCATCTGAGGTTTGAGCCATGAAGGAGCCACACATGCCATCGAGTAAATTGGTGAATAGGTAATCTTCCATGTCCTTCGGCAATTCAGTCCCTGCCTGTGGCGGGCGACCTAAACGGAAGGTGTCACGCATGCCGCGTAGAACATGCGGTGCTTGTGACATATTCTCCATCCCACCAGCAACAACTGTGGCAGCTTCACCCAACTGAATCATCTGTGCGGCATTCACAATCGATTGTACCCCTGAACCACATATTCGTGATACTGTGAGCATTGGTACTTCTTGCGGAATACCTGCTCCAAGTCCTGCGTGACGTGCACCAAAAATCGCTTGGTCACAGGTTTGTAGTGCATATCCCATGACGACATGATCTACAGACTCTGGTTTTGTCCCCGTCTTTTCAAGTGCACCTTTGATGGCGATTTCACCCAATTTCAATGCAGATGAGTCCTTGAGTAAACCACCGGGTTGCCCGTCTCCTCTTTTTCCTCCAGACCATTCACAGAATGGGGTGCGTGCTCCTCCGACGATGACAACATCTTCGACCATGATGCGTCGACCGGCATTCGGTTCTTCAACGGACCGGCATCACAGCATGCTACCAATGATGGCACTGCCTGCAATCCAAGCACCAGCAGTCGACCCCAAATTTGCGAATGCTGTTACAAGTAAGACCCGACCAACTTTGTTCTTCCAGAACAGTGACAACTGATCGAGTTTCAAGAATGCCTGCAAATCCTTGGTTGAAGGTGCTGCAACTTTCAATTGTACCAAACCTGCGAACCAACCCGCGGCCAGCATCGGATTTAGAGAGGTGATTGGACTCGCCACCGCCGCTGTTAGAATTGCCAGTGGGTGTCCTCTCGCAATGGTGGCGCCCAAAGCTGCTAGCAAAGCATTCAGGGCCAGCCAGGTGATGGCAGCATCTTTGAGAGCAGCGACATCACCTTGTGAGAATATCCAAGCAAACAAGCCGAACATGAGAATTGGAATTCCCCATTTGACGCCCTTCCAAGCAGGATGGGGTGGGGCGACATGATTCAATTCACGATACCGCTCTTTATTCAATTCTAAATTCCCTTTCAGATGTTTTGCTACACCCTCAAGGTGTCCAGCTCCTATGACGGCCAGTACCTTCCCCTCAGGTCTAAGGCGTTGGATACTACCCGCCAAAAATTCATCTCTTTCATCGATTAATACTTCACCAGCGGCGGGTGCAACCTCTCGTAATTCCCCCATTAATTGGGTAATTAAATCTGTATTTTCAAGTAATTCTTCAACATTAACGTCATCTTGTTCAACATCTTCTTCGAGCAATAGAGCTGACATCACTCTCCATTTTTCCCGGAATTTCATTTTCCTCCAAGCCCTACGCAATGTCGTTTGGATATCACGATCAACCAACGCGACCTCTTTCTGAGATTCAGCAGCAGCTTGCATTGCAGCCAACAAATCAGTTCCAGGTTTCTCACCTTCAGCCAATCCCATTCTGCGTTGCTCTACTGCAAGCATCGATTGGAATAGAACCAGTGGTGCCTTTCCTTCTCGCAACACCTTGCCGAGAGTCTCATTGTCGAAA
>JAQXFF010000290.1 GCA_029250425.1 Candidatus Thalassarchaeaceae archaeon
CATCAGGCTTCTTTACCAATTGGCGCAATATGTCGCGCTCAAATCCAAGATGTTTTGGAATCACTTCTAAACATTTGACCGGGTCTCCAGTTTCCCGCCACATACTTCGGAACGATTCTACTTCTGGTTGTTGATAGATACCTGCCATTCCCAGATATGCATCGACCGCCCCTTTCCAATCATCAGATATTACTGCGCGGCCAACAACTGGTGTGACGGGACGAGTTGCTCCAAAGCGTTGTGGCCCAATCCAATTGGGGAATTTCCCTTCACCCAATCGTTGCTGCATATTTTCAAAAATTGAATTGACTCTGGCGATTGCATCCTTCGCCTCTAATGGTGTTCCATCGTCATTTGCACAACCTCGTACGGTAATTGTGAATCGGTTGCTATTGTGATCGCCAAATCCAAGTTTCTGATGACTTCGACCCAATATTTCCATTTCAACGTCTGGCATGCTGATTGCAGCAACTTTGTTTTGCGGAGCATCGATAACAAGCAATTGAGTAGTGATTGCACGTTTATCTTTGGTCCCACTAAACCAAATTCGATTTTTGGAAATTCCCAAGATGCGAGCCAATTTTCCGACAAAACGGTTTGTTTCCCAATTGGTCAAAGTAGCTCTTACAACTGTAAACCGGCCTTTGACTTCTAGGGCTGGAATCCGTCCAACTTCCTCAACACGAAAATCCTCAAATCTAGATTTCAGCATACCTCCGATTCCTGCGCCCTCGCAGGCATAACCGGTAAGCCCGCAAGCTGCCGCGATGTCCGCGGGTGTCATGTTAATTCCTTCAGGGGAGGGTGAGACCATCGAATTCTTTCGCGATATCTTTGCAAAGGCCTTTCAAAACCTTGGCAGGATCCTTGCCCTTTTTGCACCGCAGGAAAAATTCGGGTTCATCCAATTCAGGATGTCCGACGAAGTAGTTTGCATAATCGACATCTTTGCTATCATTCAGACGGGAACGGAATAGTTGTAATGCTGTATGACTCTCGCCTGTAATTCGGATACGAAGCTCGCCGCCCTCGTTCAATAGTACCTTTATCGCCATGTTGACCAGCCCGCCGACCCAGCCCACCCTTTTGAGCCTTGTTTATTCACCCACCCACTATGTGGGTGTGATTCATAGCGATTGATATGGCGTCCTACGAGCATTTGCCGCCTTCTTACTTATCTACAATATTCTGCCCGCCATCTCCATGGGTGGCGCGGAATCAACCGAGCACACCCTCGTAAGCCCGGATACTTTTGAGAAATCTTCAATTCCTATTTTGATCGGTGCATTGCTCCTAACTCTTGCTTTAGGTGCTCAATTATTTCCGATGCCGGAGTTCGACACGGACCTGTCCGCCTTTACGCCTGAAACTCCAGCCGAACAAGCAGAAAAGCGAATGGCAGAAGATTTCCCTGATGAAAGCCGTCCGATGTTCATCCACGTGACTACTGATGATGGGATGAATGTTCTGAGTCTTGAGAATTTGCACTTGCAACAAAGCGCTTTGGATGAAATTATGAATCGTTCACATTCATCCAATGATTACATCGATTCAGTTACTGCGGCTCCTCAAGTCATACAGTATGCAATTGATGAGTCAGAGGCCAATAATACCACATTGAGTGATTACACTTCGTGGTCATCCCTGCTCGATTCAGTTCTTGAGGAAGGTACAGAATGTGAAGATGCCCTTGGGGATGATCGGGCGCTTGCTGCCGGCGCATTTATCCAAGACAGTTTACTTCATCACGATTTAGATTATTCCGCCACTTGCAATTACTTGTCCACGAAGGCGTCAGACCCATCCAATGCAACTGGAAATGCGGCACCATACGCATCGAGTACACTTTGGGTCGTCATGATTGACCCTGAACTCGATGACACTGCCAGACAAGTTCAGCAAGATTTCATTCGAACTCAACTCAATGATTTCTCGGCTGATTCCAATTTACATTTTAGATCAACCAGTCTCGATTTGATGAGTCATGACATTAACAAGAGTACAATCAGTGAACTGGTAATGCTGATGAGTGGAGCGGTTGTAATCGTCGTATTACTCCTAGCGCTTGCTTTCAGATCAGTCCGTGGAGTCGCTTTTCCTTTGGTTGGCCTCTCAGCAGCCCTTGTTTGGACGTATGGAGGCATGGCATTGGCCGGTATTCAATTTTCAATTCTTGAAGTTGCTGTGGCGCCAGTTGTCCTCGGCCTTGGTATCGATTACAGTATTCATTTGCAGCGTCGATACAATACTTTCCGTGCCGAGGGCGACCCTGCTAGTTTAGCCTGGCTCAAGGGTTTTGAAACTTTGAAGGTGGCTTTGACTTTAGCTGTCATCACAACAATGGCCGCATTCGTCGCAAATATTGCCTCACCACTTCCTCCTTTGCGACACTTTGGATTTGGCCTTGCCTTTGGCGTATTTTGCGCTTTCATTTCATCGACCCTTCTCGTGGGCGCATTACATGTTGTGATGGAGAGAGAATCAGCAGCCTATGCAAAACATGTCGAATGGATGAGATTTGGGAATTTCAGTGGGTACATGGTTGGCTTCCAGAAGGCACACCAGGCCAAAGTCATCGGTCTTGTTGCAATGTTAACCGTCGGTTCTGTAATTTTCGCCGCTGCCAAGTTGGAAACTGAATTTGACCTTACAGATTTCTTGAGTGAAGACATGGATGTCATGGAAGGAAGGGACGAGCTCTACGAATCATACGACGCTGCGGGTTGGAAACCCATCTATATCCTCATCGAACCTGCAGAAGGATCTGATTCTATTTCGGATGGCAAAGATTTCTTGGTCGCAAATCGCTTACTGGACAATTGGCTTGAATCGACCAAGGGTGTTGTATCCCCTCATTCCACAGGTGGAAATATCCATCCAGCATATGATGGTCCTTACCCAATTCTGTTTGAAGCGGTCGAGGGCGATTCGAGTTTTGGTGAGGCATTCAATTTGACTATCGATGGTGAATTGGAGACAATCGACGGATACGCTGAAGGTGATATTGCAGCCGCTTTGAAATCCCTCAGCACAAACACCTCAATTGCTGATCCATTGACGGGTGAAAGTTGGGCTGAACGAGTCAACAAGGTCGTTGCATTCAACTCTGGAGATGACAGTATCCATTATATTCGAATGGAGGTCCTGATTGAAGTCAAAACAAGTAGTGAGAGTTCAGCAGTCCTTTCAGCATTTCGAACCACGGTGCATTCATTTGCAGAGTTGCCCGGTTTGAATGATGCAGATGTGCACATTACCGGTCAAAGTGTTAGTTTAGAAGCGGTTCTTGATGGGCTGACTGAATCACAATTGCAATCCACCCTCATTAGTTTGGCAGTCTGTTTCACTGTCCTGCTGGCACTCACT
>JAQXFF010000304.1 GCA_029250425.1 Candidatus Thalassarchaeaceae archaeon
CAGCTTCAATCATCGAATCTAATCGAATTGCGCCGTTCTTGGAATTCTGCCACATATTTTCTGTTGTTGGGAACGAAGGAACCTGACTTTGGTCTTGCAAGATGACAAACTCATACTGGTTTGTAGTCAGGGCCGTATTCCATTGGTTGCCGTTAGATTCAGCATTGTCTGCATGCTGATATAATTTCATGCCGCCACCGGTCAAATCCGAAACACTCGCTGAAGTTCCCGACGCATCAAACAAAGCTTGGACACGTGAACTCAAACTGTTTTGGGAAGTGTAGGAATTGCCCAACATCAGTACGTCATAGGTCCCGTCTGCAGCGGCCTCACGCGTAGGAAGAGCCTCTTCGAGGCTCATTGTGACGGGTGCCCAACTCATCAAGAGCAAGGGCAGCACAAGCAGGAGAGCCCGACCACGCATGGCCTTGGGTCAATTCGACCCGTTTAATCGGTTGGGGTCTGATGTTCAACCCAATTCATAGAATTGGGTCTGGAATTAAACGTCCCAATGCATCGACATCAAATTCACCACAATGAATGGGGACCTTGAGGCCAAACAGTTCCGAAATGGCAGGGTCAATTTCTCCACAGCATCCAACCCATTCGCCGGCCACCATGACCTTGGCACCACGTCCAGCAAGGTAGGGTCCACCATCGGTGTCAGATAGCGGTTGATAATCCACTGTTATTTCCCTAGAATAGGCGCCAAGATCGCGCAAAAGTGCTTCTACCATCCCTTTGGCTGCGGTGAACCCTGTGCCCACTTCTGCACAGGCCCAACCGACGCGCTCAGCATTGTGATGGTCGCGAACAACGGTGCCGAGTTCGTACACTCGTTGTGGCAACTCGTGATGACGATTGGCAGCTAGTAAATTCAGCAATGAAGGCGTGATACTCTGTCGTAGAATAGTGTGGTCCACAGTGATCGGGTTGTGGAGTCCGGTGACTTCAGTGGTTGCAGTATACCTAATTTTGTCAAATTGATCACCCTCATTGGACAAAGTCAACGATGTTACTTGTTGCAAGCCGTTGGCTTGTAGAGATTCTCTTATTCTACGATTCAGGTGAGAAGTTGGCAGTGGTATACCAGCTTTCGATTGGCCAGATAATGCCCTCCCCAGGTCTTCATAGCCAATCCCGGTTGCGACTTCTTCGACCAAATCCACAGGGTGTAGGAGGTCGGATCTCCATCGCGGCATTTCGATAATGTATTCTTGTTCACCAATGGCAGCGTCAGCCATCCTTTCTACGGTTCGGGGGCCATCGGTTACAGTTCGCATTTCGATGTACCGTCCACCCATCCGATCTATCGCATCACGAATTTCCAATTTGGTAAATTCCCGCCCTAGTATTTCTTCAAGCAATCTTTTGGGCAACGAAAGACGACGTGCTTTACCATTTGGCGTTCTCTGAACCTCACCTCGACAATCTGTGAGTTCGATGGTTTCTACAACACCACCTCGGGCTGAAAATGCCAGACAAATGAGGAGTAAACTGGCCTCGCAGGCACGTGCATCCCACCCTGTCACATCGATGAAGAAATCAGTGGTTGAATCCGTGACCGTTGTGTGATCCCCATTGATGATGGGTGGGAATGATAGTACACGATCCGCTGCATCAATGATGACAGGAAATTCGGAGAAACCATCCAACAAGTGTGCATAATCTACACCTTTCGGATGAGATTCAAGGATTTCCCGAATACTCATCCTCTCAGTCATGGCTAGGGGGACAAAGGAGTATGATTCGGGGACTGTGATCACCTTGAACGGGGGTGCCAATGTCGACAAGTCATGCACTCCAATTGAAGCCCGCCGTCGTCGACGCCCAATGCTAAAATGCAATTTTTCTTGATGGTCCATCAGTGCTTGGATGAATGCGTCATTCTCTTCTGATGATGAGCCATTGTCCACCCCTCGTACGACAGCGCCATAGATGATGGGTCGTACATTCTCAAGACTTGGGTCAACATTCATTGTGACCTCTCCATCCGTGGTTGCAAGGTCACACTCTCCACCTTTCCCATGTAGAAATGCGCGAGCTGCGTGTGCAAGAGTTTCAGGGGAAAGCAAATCAGCCCGGTCTGGGAAAATTTCAATTTCAATTTCGTTCGAATCACATTCCTCGACCACACAGCCAATGTTGCTGAGTTTCTCTTCCCATAACCAAGGGTCGTGTTCTACACCGTGTCGTGACTGTATCGCGCGCAAGGTCGCATGGTCGAAGGTCACCGTCGGCATGTCAATTCCTCACTGACCCATCCATTGGGGGAGTGGGCGGTCATATCCTGCAAGGCGAAGGCCACTCTG
>JAQXFF010000308.1 GCA_029250425.1 Candidatus Thalassarchaeaceae archaeon
GAAGAAGTGGTTCACGAGTCACTCAATCATCCATTATTGGACATCGATATCGAAGGTGCAACCGGTGCACTCATTCACGTCACTGGTGGACCCTACATGACACTGGAACAAGCCAGTCAAGTGGTTGATTTGATGACCGGTCGATTGAGCCCAGATGCAAACGTCATCTTTGGCGCTCGTCAAGATCCTGGATTTGGTGATACCATCAAGGTCATGGCCATTATTACGGGAGTCGCAAATGAGAGACTGACCGAGGCTGTGATGGATCCTGACAAGTTGGCTGAGGCTCTCAACATCGCTCGACAAAGTGGAACACGTGGGCCTGGTTTTGGCTCTATTCAGCGCTTTGATGCGTGAATTGGCCTATAGGCCAAGCAAGCAGAATGCTCAAACGGGACGGGCATCACGGCTATTCATGGACCGCCGTGGACTATCCGTTACAATCGTCGCTCTGATGCTTGCCGTTTTGATGATCAGTTCAACCACCGCTTCGCCGGGAATGAACGCCATGCAATCACCGGGTTCAGAAGATGGACAACCCACTGCAGAACACAACACACTCTATCTGTTCGGCAATGCCCAACTCTCTAACTGCAATTCAAAATTCAACAACACCAATGTAGAAAGTGCAGAATATGGCGAGGATACTCAAGGTGGAAATGGAGAACTAAACATGAAACTCACCTGCAGGATGGAACCCACCTTGGATGAGGATGTCATTCTCGCTGTTGGTGAAATGATTGAAATGAATTTCATGCTCAATCTCAATGGGCAGTGGACCAACGGCCAGGAAACCTGTGAAGGAAGTTGCGAAAACCTCAACGTTTCACTGGCCAAGGGTGGCCGAGAAGTTGCGATCAAAGAATTCGATTCTCTTTCTGATGGTGAAAACCAAGTCGTATGGTCACTTCCTGTAACCGAGGACCTCGTAAACTGGAATGGTAGCCAAGAGTCGTTCACAGTTGAATTCAGAATGGTCATCAAATCACAGGGTTCTTTGTTTGGATTATCGGATGATGAAGCTGTTTTCGGACTCTTTTTCACACATCCAAACAATGCACCAGCATACAATGCAACCGTGACATTCCCAATCCTGAATGAAACCGCTGTCGAGGAATTGACTGGCGGCGGCGGCGGCGACGGTGACGACGATGCTGGCCTACTCCCCGGCTTCACTGCAATCATCGGTGTTGGTGGATTGGCTGCGGCCGCTCTGCTTCGAGCCAACGAAGACGAAGAGTGATTCAAGCGCGCAATTGCGCGAGTGCTTCGGAAATTGCTTCTGCATTCAGTGCACACTGAGCCTGCTCTCCATCGGATAGACGCTTGACTGTAGCTTCACCCGCTTCCAAATCGCGTGGACCGACTATCAAAGCAAATGCGGCTCCAGCACTATCCGCCCAACCCATCGAGCGACCCAAATTACGCTCACGCAATTCCAAGAGAACACGTTCTCCCGACGCACGCAATCCTGCGACCAATCCGATCACGTTGTTGGAATCAATCTTGAATGGAATTACTGCCAAACTACCTGGTCCTGATGATTCACCTGGAACCACCTCATCTCGACCCAATCGTTCTGCCTGCTTTTCTAACGCGATAAGAATGCGATCAAAACCAAGGCCGAATCCACAACAAGGATCCAATTCCTCTAGGTCAAAGAGGTGCATCAAGCGATACGAACCGCCTCCGAGAACTTGACATTCGCCACCCAGTTCTGCGACTTCAAATTCGAAGACCATGCCCGTGTAGTAATCCAAACCACGGGCAACGGTGAGGTCGATGTTGGTCTCAGGCATGTCGGGCACAAGTCCCGCCAAACTGCACATCATTTCACCCAATGAATCCAAACTGTCCGTAGCCACACCCATTTCTTCAAGCATGGCACGTGCTTGTGGAACGACATCGTTGCCGCCCGATAAAGACGCGAAGGCCTCCAACTTGGCCGCTGCATCTGCGGCGACACCCTTTCCTTCCAATCCTGCAAAGTCACCCTTGTCCAAGAGGCGCATCACATCGCGACGACTGTCTTCAGGGATTGCAAGCCCCGCCAAGAGATCATTGAGAATTCCAACATGTCCAATTTTCATCGTCCAATCTTCCACACCTGCGGCTCGCATTAGGGAAATGGCAAAGGCAACAACTTCCGCTTCTACAAGAGGACCGCTTGCACCCACAATCTCACAGCCATACTGCCAAAATTCACGGTAGCGCGCTGTCTTGAATTCCTCGTAACGGAAGCATGAACCGAAATAGGCCAAACGCATTGGTTTGGGAACTGAACGCATGTCATTGGCCACCATTCGCATGACTGGGGCTGTCAATTCTGGGCGGAGGGTCAGTGGCCGACCGCCCTTGTCCTCAAACGCATAGAGTTCCCCAACCACACCATCACCAGACTTGGCTGTAAACAAATCAAGACTCTCAAATGTCGGGGTTGCAACACGCCGAAATCCATGGCGCGCAGCCTGTTCATCACACAATCTCTCGAGCGCTGTGCGTCGGGCCATCTCGTCAGGACCGAAGTCTCGAGTACCGCGTGGACGCTGGAACATCGGCTCTTCGCGCGCGCACACGACTCTTCAATCTGAGGGGCGCCGGTTAGACCTCGGAGGCGTCTTCTAGGGGGAATGCAACAAAGCGGAGACCTGCAAAAAAGAACAAGCCGAAGATGACGTTGTTGATGACCCACGCCATTTGGTATTGAATGTCAAACGTGTTGATGAGACTCGAAATCATCAGTGTGGACAAGACCAAGATGATCGAATAAACGAAAATGACCCAATACAAACTTTCACCATAAGGCGCAGTGGATTTGAACGTGAAGCGCCGATGGACATAATGAGCTTCAATTGTACCGATGATGAATGAGAAGAACCATGCAATTTCTGCCGTATATGTGCTCATTAGGTCCAACCAATAGATGAGTTGGTAGATACTGAACATGAAAATTGAATTCAGACAAGCGATGAAAAAATACCGAACGATATCTTCAGAGAATTGTTCCTTCCCGTAAACCTTCGACTTGAAATCAGCGATGGCATTTGAGATGCGATGAATTGGATTCACAGTCATGCCCGCAGTCAACCCTTTACTCGCGCGCGCGTGCGAACACCACTTCAATGGGAAGGGTGCGTTTATTCATCCAAATCCATTTCTGGGGGGAAGGCCAACAAGCGAAGCCCAAGGAACATCATGAACCCAAACGCGCACATGTTGATGGCCCAAGCAATTCGATGATGGACATCAAACACGTAAACAAGAATATGTTCTGAGATCGTTGAAACAACGCCAATCACACCGTAGACAATGAATGCCCAATACAGACTTTCTTTGTAATCAACTGTTGACTTGAATGTCAATGCACGATGCATGTAATGCGCCTCAAAAGAACCGATGATATACGCAATTGCCCATGCGACTGTGGCTGGATAAATCGCCAATGGATCCATCCAATACGTTACTTCATACAATGTCCAAAAGAAAATTCCGTTGAAAATAGCAACGCCAAGATATCGGATGTATTCAGCCACCATTCTCCGAATATCATAATCTGCAGACTTCAAGCCATCTTTGGCACGATTAATGCGTTTTTTCGGGTTTTCAAGCATCAGGACCACTCAATATCAGACCAATCATCCTTTTCTTGATTGGCATCCCACTTGATTTCGTCGGCACCCGCATCTCCGCGCAATTGTACTGCAACGGGGACTGCTTCAGGAATGACATCTTCCGCAATGTCTTCGATTTCTAAACTGTCAACAAGAGAACCCACATCCTCCACAGGTGGCTCAATACTCTGGCTCACTTGAGGTGCACTTCCTTCAAGCACGGCAGTACCTGTCGAATCCGTGACGCCAAGGTTTCCAAAAGCTGAGGAAAGAACTGCTTTTTCAACCGGTGGTGGGGCTTGTGCTTTTCTCAACGACAACTCTCTGGCCGCCTCGAGGCGTTGTTCTTCCCGAACCTTGGCGTCTTCTTCGATAAACGCTTCACGAATGTCTCGTTCACGGATTCTTCGTTTCATTTCGAGGAGGGATGCCAAAGATGGACGATCCCATCCTTTCCAAAATTTCCAGCAAATTGGAATTAAAATCAAGGACACAAGGGCCACGATTACAATCCATTCTTTGGTGGTCGGCACAACACCGCCAACTGTTCCTTGTTCTCAAGCATCACGGTCAGAGGATTGGCCAGTCCATGTGGCCAAGGTTCGGGCGATATGTGACGGAACATCACTTGCAGACAAGCCTGGGCCGTATTCAATCGCTGCAGATGCACCCGCGGCCCGAAGCAATGCACAACCCAATCGTGATGCTGCCCAAGGGCTCATTCCTTGAGCGATGAGTCCCGCTATACAACCACTAAGCAAGTCCCCAGTTCCACCTACAGACATTCGGGCATGTCCTCCTGTGGCAAAGCAATGACGGCCACCCGGGGCCCACAATGCATCCTCAGCACCCGTTCGAACAATCACACAAGATTCATCTTCAACCACGCGTGAAATCCCATCTCGACGGGCACGAATTTGCAAAATCTCTGCAGGGTCTGATGCGCCCAACCAATGCGCCATCTCATCGGCATGCGGAGTAACCACACCGACCATCCCGTTTGGCCAAGCATGTGATGGAAGAGCACGGATGGCATCTGCATCAATGATGAGCGGGATGTTGGCTTCCACCAGTTTCTCGATGATTTCACACACCGCATCCATTGACGAATCCTCTCTACCCAAACCTGGTCCGATGAGAACTGCTTGACAACCGCGTCCGTTGAGGACTCGATCCAGAATCGGACCGACAGAAAGACTCGTCAAATGTGTAGTATCTGGAATGGCCTCAGGAATCAAAGAAAGTGGCCACTCTGCCCGCTCTACAGCATCGGATGGCATGGCGAGATGAATCAGATCGCAGCCACTACGTTCTGCAGCTAGGCCCGCCAAAATGGGCGCACCATGGTATGGTCCACCACCAATGATGAGCAGACGCCCCCGGTCGCCTTTCCGCGCATCAGTACGAATGGGTGGATGGCGACGAGCATCACCGGGTCCACAATCTTCGACACGGGCAGACCAAGGCAAATTGGCGGTATGAATCTCGCCAACATCAGAATGCACTTGCCCATCTACATCACGTAATGCCCACTTTTCCGCATGGAAAGTGACTGTCGCTGTTGCTTTGATGACATCTGGACCTCCGAGTCCTGTAGGCATATCACAAGCCAATACTGGAGATTCACGACCACGACTTTCCGCCAACCAATTGCGAACACTGGCAACGTCTCCGCGCAAATTGACTCCAGCATGTCCGGGCCCAGCTCCGATCAAACAATCGATGACTAAAGCCGGGTGACCGGTGCCTATGGTCGATTGAATCTCAGGCCAAATAGAAAGGGGGATATCAGCCGCAATACAGCGTTCCCTGTAATTTTGTGCGGCTGCCCCACGTTGAATCAAATGAGTCGACAATAATCGGACATCAACACCTTCTTCGATCAATCCCAATGCTGCAGCAAAACCGTCCCCACCATTGTTTCCAGGACCACACAATATCCAGATGGGACCTCTACGTTTGTTGACCGCATCAAGCATTCTGACCGCTTGTGCAGCCAATCCTTGACCAGCGGCTTCCATTAGATTTGAGATGTTGATTCCAAAGGCGGCCGCGTTGTCGTCAAACACACCGACCTCGGTCCAATGCATGCACCAACGAGCAGGCTCGCGGCCTCGTTCTTCGGCTTCCACAATGGGACTAGGATAGTTCCGCGTCCATCAGGTCTTCGGCAGATGCGTGGTGTTCCCAGCCATCAAAGACGTCGCCGACAACACCGATGAGGTCGTCACTACCACCTGGGAGCATCGAGATATCTGCTCCCGCTCCGGCACCCTCTGGCACGTTTCGATACAATGGTCGGGCCACCAAAATGTGATTGAAGCCGATGAAGATACCACCGACAACTCCCCAAAAGAGTAGAATGATGGTCAATCCATGTGGATTGCTTGGATTCCAGACGTCGGGTGTATTGGCAATCATATCGCTGAAGTAAGAGACGATGAGGACTGTGAATAATACCGGGAAGGCGATGAACATGATGAAATCCCACCAGCGTCCAATCCAAACATCGTTGTCACCAGTATTGATGAATTCATCACGGAATGCAGGTACTCCATGCTTGATGTAACCCGCAAGGCCGGATTCGGCTTCGCCAGCATCGACCTTTTCACGCCAAATCTTGAATCCGAATTTCCAAATTGTGTAAGCAATGAATAGACCACTGAACATCAAACCATAACCCCAGATGTGATCTTGAACCTCTAAGAATTCAGGGAAAGCAACGCCATCACTATCGAGACGAATCCAAACAAAAGTGGAAGGCAATCCAAAGACAAAGATGGCAGCACCAGTCAGGCCAACCGCTTTGTTACGCTCAAAGCCATGATCAACGAAATTTCGAACACAAAGTTCGACCGTTGAAATCATACTTGTAAGAGCTGCGAATGTCAATGCTAGGAAGAAGCACCACATCATTACCCACTGTGTCATTGAACCGCCAGGTGCTTGAGCAAACACTTCTGGAAGAGCGAGGAATGTGATGGCACTTGAACCACCTGTGACTGTTGCCAGTGGATCTTCCTGTACAGCGAAAATGGCACTGAGTACCGTTAATCCTGCAATGATGGAAATACTGTTGTTTGCCAATCCCATTGTGAAAGCGTTGAGGGTGGTATCTTCGTCCTTCCTCATGTAAACTGCGTAAGTGATCGCCATCCCCATACCCGCTGAACATGACCACGCAGATTGAGACAAACCATTGATCCAAGTTTCCGGTTGCATAAGAATCTCAAAATCAACACTGAACATGAACAAGGCGCCATCCATCGAACCATCTGACATATCCATCCAAAGAGAAAGGAAGAGGGCGAGGAAGAGGAGTGCAAACAAACTGAGCATCATGAATGTGTTCGCCTTCTCAATCATCTTTGCACCACCCCAAATTGCAGTAAGGGTGATGACAATAACCAGCGTTTGGAACAAGATGACCAATTCCGTAGTATTGAGGAAATTGTTCCAGACTTCTACAGTGTCAATTCCCGAAGACAGTTCTCCTCGGAATCCGAGTTGGAAGTAATTCATGCACCAGCCAGCAACCACTGCATAGTAGAATCCGATTGCGGTTGAAATCCAAGCTGTCCACAAACCCATCCAAGCGAGTTTCTTGCCACCAAAGATTCGGAATGTTCCAACAGTTCCAGTGCGGCTACGTTTACCAAGAGCGAATTCTGCAATCACAAGAGGGATCGACCAAACGAACAAGAAAAACAGCCACGGGATGAGAAAAGTACCTCCACCATTGGCACCTACCATTCGTGGGAAACGCCAGATGTTACCCGTTCCAATGGCTGCACCGATGGTTGCGAAAATCAAACCCCAACGGGAGGAAAACTCGTCACTTTGCCCCATGAAAACACCTCAATCAAGTGCACCTACAATCGTAGGCTCATCTGTGTCAGATTCGTTCATCTTCTTGATGGCTATTCCAAGGCTGCCCCAAACAGTGCCTGCAACGATACAGAATAGCAAGAATGCGAGGGCACTGTTGCCATATGGTGCTCGATAAGCGACATTGATTTCTTCATAAACCCCAGGGGCTGGATATGAGAATGGGAATGCTCCTGAACGTGTTCCCAACATCGATTTGTAGTGTAATTTACCACTGAATTCTTCAGGCACAGGAACATTGGCCACGATGAGGTCACCTGTTTCGTTGTTGTTTAAGGTGCAATTTTCACCGGTTTCTTGGAACCCGGTCATCATCCAATCTTCTGCAACCCATTCCTTGGGACCGAAATCACTCTGCTGACGAGTTGGTTTGGCGGTTCTCCACATAACATGAGTGTAATTTTCATCGTTGGTGAATGGGAAATTCGGATCGATACACATCGTGATTGGAATTGGACCAGATTCTGGAATTGTCAGATTCTCAGCACTGACAATCCACTGGCTCTGTTCGGATTGTTGAATGCCAATATTGGCGCGTTCTCGTGGATCATCAGCGATTTGAATCATGTGGAATGGGACACCCAAATTGCGGACGGCAATGTGATCGATGCGGTCAGGAGTGGGGTGAAATCCATCCTGGTTTCCTCCAATCTCGATGGTGTAGCAGTATGATTCATGCACTCCATACTGCCAATCGCAGTAATCGCCTGTTGTCGGATAAAGGTCACTGCTCTGCATATTTTCGTAACTTGTCATTTCCGCCATCACGTTTCCGTGAAAGACAAGTTGGTCATGATCAGTAGTCTCACAATTAGTACAATGCCCCCACGGATAGAGAACTAGATTGGAGTAAGCATGCCAAGTGAGGGTGGCTTTGAAATCTGATGAGCCGTCACCATTATCATCATTCATTTCAGTAATATCTTGAATGAAGCGGGTCTCGGGCTCAGTATTTCCTCCCCACCAATCTTCATCCATCTCGCCATCTGCATCATTGTCACGACCATCTACGTGATCTTCGTTGATACAAAGGGCAGCGACATACCCTTTTTCTGGGCAATCGCCGTCATCATCATTCTCGTTGGGTGGACCATTGTAAACGTCATTGTTAGGGCCATCGGCGTAACAAAAACCAGGGAATAGAGGGCCAGTTGCCCCTAAAGGCGCACCCCACTCAAACTGATAGTTACGGTTGAGGTCGACACCATCACATCCTTCGTCAACCTCCGGATCAACATCTGGAAGAGGTGTCTCACACTCTAGATAGCGATTGCAGCGAAGGTTCTTTCTCCAACCTGGTCCATCACAATTCCAACCATCTTCGCCGCAGAATTCTTCGCGGTCATATCGATTACCATCAACATTGAGCATGGGGATGAGATAGATTTCGCGTGTATTGACCAAATCGGTAATCAGTTGTTCTGAGAAGTCTTCATCGACGCCTAGGTCACCGGGTCCACAGGCTATACCATCACCGTTCGAATCTTGGATGCTTGCGATGAGAGAAAGACAATCACCGTCGTTATCGATTCCATCCCAACCATCCTCATCGTATAGCCCATCACCGTCATTGTCAATTCCGGCAGTGCCATAGTAGTGAGCAATCGTCTCGAGGAAAAACATTGGAACTTCGTATGACATCCATTCACGCGCATGATGGTTTCCAACCAATTGGATATCGGGGATGTCTGCATAATTGCCGCAATCACCCACGAAGTCATTACATTCTCCGCCATCGACTCCTTCGAGTGCTTCACCACCACCAGTAATCTTCATCCAAGGAGATGAGTGCTTGTAGTGCCAACCCTCGTAGGTTTCTGCTGTTGTTTCTTGACCTCGAATATTTTCCCCGCCATTCAATCCTTCATGGAATGACATGATATTGGGGTTTTGTTCAGCCAATTGCAGCATGCGATCTCGCATGGTGAAATAGTCATGATACTCTTTGAATTGAATTCGATCGTTGCCCCCCCATGGAAAATATTCAGTGGCGTATTCTTCACTCCAAATATCACCAGGTTCTTTTCCTGTAGGAGTGTCATCCTGTGAGCTCATTGTAATGGTACCTGTGAGCATTGGAATGAGCATACATAGAACGCCAAGAAGTGCGGAAATTCGGCGAGATGACATGACGAACACCCCGTCGAGATACATCCTCCCTTTGAATGGACCGCTCCTGCGGCCCGACCGTAACGTCCCTTTAGGGGACGGTTTCGCGAAATAAGCAAGCGAAATACTCAACCACCCCATTACGGTCGCAGGAACATGGACAGGATTGTCGAACTCGTTCCGAATTGGAGTAATGAAATGCTGGGATTCAATGTTGGCACGCTCGTCGTGCTTCTAGGATTGGTCATTTTGGTTTTCAAATTAAGATACCTCGCCATGATGACAATTCCAAAATTATTCAACTCACTATGTGAGAAAAGTCCTGTTGCAAAACTAGCACTGCAAGGCTCAAGTAAGGCGTTGGGAACTGCGATTGGTGCCGCAATTATGTGGCAATGCAGTACGGCTCTAAGCACCAGTGATACCGCAATGATGCCTTCGTATATTGGCTTCTGGCTACCCTCTATCGCACAGGTTGTAATGCTGATTGCCATGATAACCTGGGCCCTTCGACTCACCATCATTGTTCAAGCAGTGGTCGAATATTGGGATGATGACGATGAACTCGATGGAGCGGAGCGGACATTGATTGGCGCAGTTGAAAGCGTCATCCGATTTTGTATCGTTGTCTTTGGTTCGATTTTCATCGCCGATGCACTAAATTTCGATTTGACCACGATGGTAGCTGGACTGGGCATTACCGGTCTTGCACTAGCACTTGCTGCAAAGGACAGCATCGCAAATGTGTTTGGCGCCGTAACCGTGCTGCTAGACCGACCCTTCCGTGTTGGGGATTGGGTTTTGATCAGTGGGGCAGAAGGTGAAGTCATCAACATCAGTTTGCGAACTACTCTTATCCGAACAAGTCAAGACACAATCGTTTCGATTCCAAATTCAAATCTGACCAGTAAGCCCATTGAAAATTTTGGAAAGCGTCGCTGGCGACGTTACCGGCCAGTGATCTCATTGGATCTTGATAGTGACCCGGATGCTGTACAGAAGTTTGCAGAGGGTGTCGAAGAACTGATTCGCAATGATGAAAATACAATGAAAGAAGATGCATCGTGGGCAAAGGTCACTTCGATTGCCAAGGATTCCATCGAAATTTCATGCAATATTTACTGGGATGTTGACGGGGGTGCGGACGAAAAGGAAGCACGTCAAATGTTCCTCCTCAACGTCGCTCGAGTTGCAAAGGAAAACGAGATTATGTTCTACGAACCTCGTGTTCGCAATCAGAGGACATTGAACTGAGGGAAGTTGATGGCCACACTCATTTTACTGCGCCATGGACAATCTGTATGGAATGCTGCCAACAAATTCACCGGTTGGACCGATGTTGAACTTTCGGCGATTGGAGAATCTGAGGCGGCTAAGGCTGGCGAAGAATTGGCAGATACGGAAATCAATGTCGTGCATACGAGTGGTTTGATTCGCGCACAAAATACTGCAGAAATTGTCATGCAACAAAATCGAGTTTCTAACGATGTTCCCACACACCGTGATATACGTCTCAATGAACGACATTATGGAGATCTACAGGGACTCGACAAAAATGAAACCCGTGCTAAATATGGAGATGAACAGGTCCACATCTGGCGCCGCTCCTACGATGTCCCACCTCCCGGTCAAGAAGGTGAGAGTCTGGCCATGTGTGCCAAGCGCACATTACCATACTTGGAAGAAGCCATCAAGCCAGATTTAGATGCCGGGAAAACGGCTCTCGTTGCAGCACATGGTAACAGTTTACGAAGTATTGTAATGGAAATTGAAGGGCTATCAAAAGAGGAAGTTCTCAGCCTTGAGATCCCAACTGGAGTCCCTCGAATTTACAACTATGACAACGGTGTTTTTACCAGGGTTTAGGGGCCAAATATCGGTAAGTCTTGTTCAATAACCATCCGCAAATACCCATTGCTCCGACACTCGCAATTGCAAAGTCAGAGGGAATTTCTGAACCCGGATAGAAGACCCAATAGAGAATTGCCGTTAAGGGAACGAATGTGCAAATCAACGCACCTGCGGCAATCGTTCGAACCCGATACATTCCATTCTGAACACCAGACACATTTGCAAGGAATTCAGTAACATGTAGAGGTTCTTTCTCACCCCATGCTTGATGGTACAATCGCTGTTCAAGATGTTGTTCATATTCCCAAATGATGAGACCGCCGCGATGGCTATCCAATGCTTTGTATGAAGACCAATGTTTTGGAGCCGAAGATGCCCATCCTTCACAAAAAGATGCCCTTTGCTCAGGGGTGAGATTAACGATTCCTGCTGCAACATCCCGCAAAGCAGGTGAGGGAGAATTTTCAGGGATCAATGCATTGTAAATGCCACCATAGCAACCCGCAATGATGACTTTTCCTTTCACTAAATGACAGTGCTCCAACCCAAAGTTTCGATGTGTGATTGTTCCCTGTGTATCGGATGAATGGGGTGCCCTCCACTTCGTTGCTGAACGGGTGCGTGGCTCCAATATTTCGAAGCGCTTATTCCAAACCCGTTCATCATTGGGTGTCGCTAAATTACGACCACAAGTAGCATGAAATCGACCAAGAGATTCTCCTGCCAAACGCAGATGTTGAGCGTCCATAGGCAAGGGTTCCTTTACCATTTTTTTGAATACCAAAATCACATCACGTCCCTCCACTTGGAAGCCGCCGATTGCAGTATGCAATTCCTCACAATTCAAAGAGGCTAGTCGGCGACCATGGCCATCTTCATCCAATGGCAAAATCTGTGCTTGATGATTTTCAAATTCAACCAACCAGCCAACTGAATTCGAGCTGACAGATTGAGGAGGACCTACGACCCATTTTCCCCATGAGGGCGAAACCAAATTCCACCAATCACTAGATGCTAAATCACCATTCGGCAATAGTACTGGCAGACTTTCCCACCTCACATGCAAGGTATGACCGGTAAATCCTGCAGGAGGTGGTAGGGTTGCATCGGTTACAGAATTGACTGCAACACTCGGATACCACGGCTCGGATTCGATGTCCACGCCTTGCCCACAGGTCACATCCACATCAATTCTCTGCGTAGCAGAGGACAGATTGAAAGTACGTCAGTGGCGCCAGAGGCGCCATGGGAGAGGCGACAAAACTGCCACTCGCGGTAGATCTTGACGGGACGTTGATTTTCACGGATATGTCACGAGTGACGTTCCGTCGAGTGGTTCTTCCCCGATTTTGGTTGATTCCTTGGATGTTTTTCCTCGACTTCACTGGCCGTAGAGCAAGATGGAAGCAGATCTTGGGCAGGAAACTAAAATTCGATCCTGCTGAACTTGAGTATAACGAACCGTTCCTCGCTTGGCTTAAGGAAGAAAAAGCAGATGGACGCGAAGTCATTCTATGCACCGCTTCCGAAATTTCAGTGGCAAGAAAAATCGCAGAATACGTGGGCATTTTTGATGATGTCATGGGAAGTGATGGAGTCATCAATTTGCGAATGGAGGCCAAAGGAAAAGCACTTGCAGAGCGCTATGGAAAGGGACAATTTGCCTATGCAGGGAATTCCAGTCACGATTTGAAAACTTGGCCTTATGCGGGTGAAGTCATTGTGGTCAATGCCAGTCAAAAAACCCTCAATGAACTGGGTGATCTTCCATCAATTGTGTTTGAGTGAAGTGATTGACTGCTACATTCACCAACAAATCACCCAATGCGTAAACAACGCCACACAACAGTGGTGGGTTTAGCGCTGTCAATGCGGTCCAAGCCACTTCTGAATGCCATGCCCAATTACCCAAGTGTGTCCCCCACAATTCCATTGCAAGAGCAAGCCATGCCATCGTGGCATACAAGCGACGTTCGGGCCCCCACCGCATGAAACCAAGGAGAGCAATAAGCAAGAATAATCCCGATGTGTCAACTCCTTGATATGCAAAATACAGCGACATTGGAACGAAAGGAATAATCGATGGCCAAGACCACTTTTCTGGCAAGTGATGAGAAAATCGGCGACCCAAATCAAACAGGAACCAGTGACCAGCGGGCACAAACAATGGCATCAAACCTTCACGATATTCATACAAATGCCACACTTCAGTGAAGAACAATTCCATCGGTGTCGCGAATGCCAATACAGTCAGCATCTCAATACGCTCTAACCGTTCACCTCGGGCATATATGGTTGCAAAGATGGACCAGCAAACAATGTCGACAATATATTCGCCTTTGATGGCCCAATCCGTACCATTCTGGTCCACCCACAAACCAATGCCGATGGTGAGGATGTAGACGACCTCGCGGCGCATGCTATGGCCATACGGTGCACGCTATCAAAGCACCCGATTGCATCAAGAGGGAAGGCGGACTCGACAGGTTATGGGTTGGCTTGGCCGCACACTGGACCGAACTGCCCACTGGCTACTCAAGTGGCGAATCATACGAGGCCCTGCTCGATGGATTGTAAACTCCCGTTACGCGTGGAGCATTGTCTCACGAACTGATCGAGTTCGTGCTCGCAGATTGCAAACACGCGTCATGAGAGATACACTTCCTGAACATATTTCCATCATCATGGATGGAAATCGGCGATTTGCTGCCGATTCGGGATTGGCAGCAACTCTAGGACATCGTGCAGGCAAAGAAAAGTTGGAGGATGTCATGGACTGGATTCTCGATCTAGGAGTTCCATACCTCACTGTGTATGCACTGAGTACAGAGAATATTACCAGTCGGAAACCCGAGGAATTAGATGCACTTTTTGACCTCTATGTTGAGGGG
>JAQXFF010000321.1 GCA_029250425.1 Candidatus Thalassarchaeaceae archaeon
GGTTCCATTTCTGTCAAATCTTCCCCTAGGTACTCGATTTTTCCATCGGTGATCTCGTATGCAGGATGGCCCATGAGGACATTTGCAAGGGTTGATTTCCCACTGCCATTCCGCCCCATCAATGCGTGTATTTCACCGCTTTGAATTTCCAAATCAATGCCTCGTAAAATTTCCGTACCTTCGATGGAAACATGCAGATTATTGATTCTTAGAATCACATTGTCGGACATTTGTCACTACCTCGTGGTTTCACCTTGACGGTACACACCTTATCAATATGCGTTTATCGATTTTTCACACCTATAGTGCGGTCGACTTAGAAGTTAGCAAAGTTTGCGAACACTATGGGCGGGGATGACCTAGCGGACATTTATCGTCACGAAGCCATAAAATCGCTTGAATCTGAGGCTGCAAAGCGAATTGCAGAGGTGGCAGATCCTGCTCGAGATGCCCGATTGCGCGCAACACCTCTCAAAGATTTGATTGGTTCTGAAGAATTGGTGCCAGCCATCGTCGCCCGATTGGGAATTGTTCGAGCCGCACTTGAAGGACATGGTGGTGGAATAAAGGTGGAACAAGTCATTGCGGATGAGAATGGGGTTGATTTGATTCTCAACCTCGATGGTGCTTGTATTGCTTGTGGGGCAGCTCCTGGAACCTTGCAAGGTATACAGAATGATTTACTTGCAACAGGAGAAGTATCTCGAGTTCGATTCAGCGAGAGCCTTCTCGATACTTTCGATGATCTGGGTCGCGAATTTGTCCTCAAGCATGGCAACGTCACGTTCGTTTGAAGGCCAATCCTGGTCGTTTGGAATCTCCAGAATCATTTGCTTGAACGATTTCTCCCGTGTTCAAATCAATGGCGGTAAGCCAACCAGAAGTTGAATCGCATGCCCCAGTATCGATGCCAAGCCAAAGTGGTCGCCCATCTTCAAGAACAGATTCACTGCGGCCAATATCGCCAATCGATTGCCCCAAGACTCGATGTGTAATACTATGTCCAAATACAACACTCCGATGTATGTCAACAGGTTTCTTTGCTGAATGGAATTTTTTCCGAATCCATAGCAATGTGTCTGAATTTTGATTTTCAAGAGATTCATTTGGGTCAATTCCTGCGTGAACTAGAATCCATTCATCGAGCAAGATCATGTGTGGGCGAGTTGCCATCCAAACCAAATCACGAACCCAATCATCTTGATTCAGTTCACCATCTGAATTTCGGTAACTATCAAGACACTGTTTACCACCATTGACGAGCCAATCTAGAGGTGGTACCCAAGATAGGTTACTTTCCCCTTCGAAACCCTTCAAGGCCATGTCCTCATGATTGCCCTTCAATGCGAACGTGTCACCTCTCTCTCTAGCAATTCTAATGACCATTCGAGCATCAGGGCCACGATCGATTAAATCTCCGAGCAAGACAATTCTATCTCCTGGATTGGGGTCAATTTCAGTGATGAGATTCTCCAGTGCATCAGCGTGGCCGTGGACGTCACCAATTACCCAAACTTTTCCATCTCGATTGAGCGTATTTTGCAATTCCATTTCCGCATCATTATCGCGAATTATTTCAGACATCGAAGCACCAATAATAAGTTGTTTCTGAGGGTATTTGAACCCTCTGAAAATAGATGGTTTGACAAGTTGAGCCACCCTCACGAGTCCATGGCCGACGCCAGCCTTTCCGATATTGTCGAGGAAGTATCCTCTGAGGATGGCGTTCGTACGGTGAAGGTCGAAATCACTCACAAACATGAGGAGCGATCTTCAGCGACCACTTGGGCCATCGCAATTGGTATAGTTCTCATCTTGGGAATTGGCCTATTCTACGTTGCAGGTAATTCAGATGGGCTGCTTCCGGGTGATGACAGCGTCGTTGGAAATTGTGCAGATGGCATCGATAATGACAATGATGGAACCACTGATGGCCAAGATATTGGTTGCCGGCCCAATGGTATCTATGACGAAGAGGGTTACGAGCAGACCCAATAATTTCTCCGAATGCCTGAAAGCCATGAGCGGGCCGCCTTGGCCTGATGACACACGAGCCGACACCGTGTCGCGAGGGCGACCACGGCAAGTTCGAGATTACAGAACGAGATGGCTGGGCCCGTTTAGGAAAACTGCACACGACAACACATGTACTCAACACTCCTTGTCTATTGCCTGTCATCAACCCAAACATTCGCACGGTAGAACCGCGAGAATTGTGGGAGAAGTACGGCTTTGAGGCCCTCATCACCAATTCGTATGTAATTTGGAAGCACGATAAATTGAAAGAGCAGGCGATCTCAGACGGTGTGCACAAAATCCTCGATTACCCAGGTGTCATCATGACTGATTCGGGTACCTTTCAGAACTATGTCTACGGTGATGTAGAAGTTGGTGTTGAGGAAATTGTCAAATTCCAACGTGAAATAAGGGTTGATATCGCTACAATGCTCGATGTCTTCGGGACACCAGACATGACCAAAGAAGAGGTCGAACAGGCAGTTAAAGAGACAATTTCACGCGCGAAGGTATCTCTTGAGGCCGCAGAGGGCATCATGCTCAATGGTCCGATTCAAGGTGGCATACATCCCGATTTGAGAATGGCAAGTGCGGTCGGAATGGGCGAACATGGATTCGCGATTCATCCGATAGGAGGGATTGTTCCGTTGATGGAACGCCAGCGCTATCGTGAGTTGGTGGAGATCATTCTGTCCTGCCGTGAACAAATTCCTTGGAATCGTCCGATTCATATGTTTGGTTGTGGTCATCCACACCTATTTCCAATATGTGTGGCGCTTGGTGCTGACTTGTTTGATTCTGCAGCTTATGCACTGTTTGCTCGAGATGATCGTATGCTGATGCCATGGGGCACAGTCAAGTTGGGTGATTTGACTGAATTCCCGATTTCTACAGCGGCTCTTTCCGGTCATACTCCCGAAAGCGTTCGATTATTATCCGATGATGTCCGATGTGAATTGCTTGCCAGACACAATCTCGAAATCACTGCATCCGAACTTGCTCGCTGCCGACAGGCAGTACGAGATGGGACAATATGGAAGTTGGTTGAAGAGCGTAGTCACACGAATGCCAATCTAAGAGAGGCAACCGAATATCTCTACACCAATATGCCAGAATCCCTTATTGCCGCCACCAATCCACTGCGAAAGGGCGGCGTCCGGACGAGTCAGGATTTACCTACATCCCCTCCTTCAATCGCAGCATTGGGTCGTTTATTGAATTCATTTGAAACTGATTCTGAGAGGGCCATATTGGTTTCAGGGACCTCAGGTCCATGGCGAGAACGTATTGGTGGATTGGTGCACAGCATCAGCAATCGTTGGCCCGATGCAGCAGTATTCATTGAAACACCGCTCGGCTTACTACCCTACACGATGGAAGACGTCAGTCCTTGGGCGCATTTGATGGGGCCATCTTCCATTTGGACAGGGATGTCGACGGATGACCGTGACTTCGATCTTCAAGCTTTGATGGGTGATGTTGATCAAGTGGTTGAGATTTCATTTGAGAATAAGAAAGAATTCAATTTAGAGATCATTGAATCTGCTTTCGGTCCTGGGTTGAATGGAGAAATTGCCAGATCAGAGTTAGATCGTGAAATGATTGAAGACAAAGTATGTTATTTCCTCGATGTTAACCGTGAAGAATCCGAGGCTCTATTGGACGGATGCACCTTTGTCTATAGCAAAACAAAGCGCGTAAGAAATGTCCATGCTTCCGACGGTCAACATATCATTTCACCGAGGTTGAGGGACGGCGGTCTTAGTTTGACATTAGAAGGCGCTAAGCGATTACATGGAAGCGATATGCCAACCGTTGTGGTGAATGATGATTCGATCCCATTCACTCGCAAAGGTCGCAATGTAATGCATGGATTCATCAGTGAAGTCAAAGGTCATTTGAACCCAGGTCTTCCTTGTTTGCTCGAATCTGAAGATGGTATGTTCCTTGG
>JAQXFF010000324.1 GCA_029250425.1 Candidatus Thalassarchaeaceae archaeon
GACCACCACCGCTAGGGCCGCGTGAGGGGCCTCTTGGCGGACCGCCTGGACCACCACTACTGGGGCCGCGAGAGGGAGGTCCACTAGGAGCTTGAGATGGTGCGGTTGGCTCATCATTCCAATCATCACCATCATCATCGACAAATTGTGCACCACACCCTGCGCAACTCGAATCAGAATCTCGAATGGGGTAATGTCCACAATCATCACAGGCGAACAAATCTTCTTCTTCATCCATAGAATCATTGCCGGAATCTGCTGAATCGCCCCAAACAAGTTCAATGGTGCCGTCCAACGAGCGGAATAGAGCGATTTCAATTCCAATGTCAAAGCCCTTTAGAGCCAACTCGGTTGCAATCGCGTGCTCAAATGCATTTGATAGATCGGGCGGTGTATCAAGGACTCTGCCATCATCAATGTATGTCACGTTCACCTGGACCGTGTCATCTTCAGTCATTGCGACTTGAGGGGATTCTACTGCAACACCACGCTTGCGAGCAACACGGCGCGCGGCGACCTCAGCCATTCTACGAAGTAGTGAGGGTGATGGTTGGTTGGATTTCACACGTTTCTTTTCCAGCCCAACATCTTGTCCATCGTCGAGAAATCTAGCGCTACCTGAAGCGGATGCCAAGTGCTCTGGAACTTCGCCACCAGAAAGTCCGGCCAAAACTCCACTCGCAGTTTTTTGGTTCATAGCCAACCATTCATTTCGCGCACCAGCTTTCTCCGCCTTTTCGGATTCAACAATCTGATCAACCACTTGGTCCGTTATCGATGAATGCTCAGAGGGGAGAGGGTCTTGTGCTGGGGGATTTGTCATTTGACCCGCAATTTGATTTAGAAAATTGGACGGTTCAATGCTTGCACCAGTCCCACCTGCTGAATCAGAAGCTTGCATGTCATGAGTTGCTTGAACGGCTTGTGAGCTGACAACCCCGAAATTCCTGCCACCCATGGCGCCAGACTTTGAGGGGTCTTGACGTGCCCCACATTCAGGACAGAAAAGTGAGTCGCCGGGAATCTCTTCGGAGCATACTTGGCAGTCCACGGTTCCACCCCTACGGGTGGAAGGGCGCAACTCCCGTTAGAAAAGGTTGCCTAGAACAGAGGTGCCCACAGGGTCAAGAACACTTGGCCCTAGAGCCGGCTGAGGGGGACAAAAGTGGCCGGATTAATCAATCCCAAAATTGATGCTCTTTTAGAAGAGACATCCCGCTCTTTTTTCATTACTCTGAAAGTATTGCCAGCCAAGATCAGGGGGCAAGTTGGCCTTCTGTACCTACTAGCACGCATTGCGGACACCGTGGCAGATTCAAAGCAAGGTGAGACCCAATTATTACTCAATACTCTCGAAGAATACAATGAGGCTGCACAAGGCCGTTCAAATAATCTGCCCGATTTTGCCCAATTGGCTGCCATCCAAGATAACGAATCCGAAGCGAAGTTATTGCAGAATGTCCCTACCGTGGTTGACTGTCTTGAAAAATTCACACCCGATGATCAATTGATGATTCGAGAATGTCTTGAAATCATTGTCAGTGGACAGGCATTAGATTTGAAGCGATTTGGAATCGCCAATGAAGGTGGCAAAATCAGCTCTCTTGAAAATGAAAATGAATTGGATGATTATGCATACAGGGTTGCAGGCAGTGTTGGAGAATTCTGGACAAAGGTTTCATTGACACATCTGTTCAATACCAATGCCGAAAATGAAAAGAAAATGTTTGCACATGGAATCCGGTTTGGCAAGGCACTTCAATTGATTAATATCCTTCGAGATATCCCTGAAGATTTGAGGTTTGGAAGATGCTATATTCCAATGGAATCAATGGAAAAATACAATTTGGAAACAAGTGATTTATTGGACAGG
>JAQXFF010000328.1 GCA_029250425.1 Candidatus Thalassarchaeaceae archaeon
CATCTGAAATCCAATTCCCATCATCATAGAAATAATCAACTTCCAGGCCTACGTCATCTAGGTACCAACCTTCTTCATAGGACCATGTGGTACTATACGGCTCATATGTGAACCTAAACCATACTGTTTGCCCAGAATACATTGACAAGTCTGCAACTTTTGTATCCCACAAATTATGAGGGCCCTCGCACGAGAATCCACTCGGACCGATATTGTTGGAACCATCGAAATTTCCAAGACTTTGCAGCGTCCCAGTGCCCCACGTATACCCAGTTTGGTCATACCAATTGTTTCCTGGGTCAAAATGTGTCCAAGTATTGTTATCTGTTGAAATAAACACTGCACCACCAGCATAACCTTGGTAAGCACACATCCAATGTTCAAACGTCAATCTTGCACTTGCCCCTGCAGGAATTGTATAGGGAGGTGAATAGAGATGGTCATTTGTTCCATCATTGGCTGAACCTGCAAGATGGGTGCCAAGACCAAACGGTCCCGAGGGCCAACTGGTCGGACCAGCGGTCGTAGTTTGTAGAGAACCATATTCCCAATCCCCCGTTGCCCACCAACCTGGTGCCATAGGTGTAGGGGCTGTGGCAGTACTATCTTCAAATCCATATGAACCACTGAGGGCACCTGCACCAATCGAGATATAGTTCCAATCGTGTGTAGCGCCATTCAGCCCACTGGCAGCCATTGTTGTTGAATTCGAAAGAGGGTCATCATCCAATATTGAGCCGTTTGCAGCGACCACAGAAATTCGATCAACTGTCAATCCTTCTTGGGCATCTTGAGGTGAACCGTATTGAACGGATGAATCGGTGTCAACCCGTATACGGAAATCGGTCAACCCAGCATTGTGGAATGATGAGGGAATGGCAAGTTCGAGATTGACAAATCCATTTGTCTGATCGCCATAATTCGTCCCGTTCGGCATGATGTAACCGTTGCCAGGAATCGCTCCTGTACGACTTCGACACGCGGTTGTAGTCGTTGTACTGGATGACGATATGTCAGTCCAAGTATTTCCATTGGGAGATAACTCGATGCAGAAATTGTCCCAACCCGACCCTTCCAAATCCCATTCCAAACGTATTTGGATTTCTGAACCGGTTCCAGCATTGGTCAAGTCAACTTGCCCTTCAAGCAAACCAATGGCACTGTTGCTGTAACTACAAGTTGCAGCTGTAATAGAATAGCAACCATGGTGCCAATAGCCGGTTGAACCGCCAACATTTGAAATTTGTAAATCGTCGAGAAACCAACCTGGGCCACCACTGCTATTTGCATCTGTAACCATTCGCCATCGGAATTCGATATTCACAGAAGTGTTCACATTGGGAAGATTATCAAGATTGAATGTTTCTTGTGCCCAACCGGTTGCAGTAACATCAGTCCACACCGGGAACGTTGTGTTACCATTTGGTGTACCTGAAGGGGTGGAACTTGCATTCAATGTGATATTGGAATTATATCCACCCACTGGGGCCATCCAAGTCCACGGACCATTGTCAAGTTTGTATTCAATCCAAACACCATCATTCGCATCAGTATGTCGCCAGTTCCAGAATGTCAAATTGAAATGATTGACTGGAGATGGAATTGGGAGCCCCGTATGTAAACTGGCATCGATACCAGCGGGCACGCTTGAATTCATCAAAGTGGCTGCAATCAACGAACCTGTATGGGCATTTGCGGGCTGATTACCATACGGCATTTGCATTGTGCTACCGACTTGCGTACCATTTACAGTAGCAGGTAGGCCTGGCTCCCAAATTGATGTATTTCCAGATTCTAGGATTGTGGCCGGTTCGAACTGGAGGGAGACGGTCCCCAAGAATGAATCAACCTGACTTACGGCACTATCGGGTTCGATTGAAAGTCGTCCATCGAAATGATCCATGGTGGCTAAATTGAATTGACCCACAGAGAAATTGGTTGTGGTATCAACACGCCATTCAGTCCCATTACCATCGTTAACCATCTGGTCCTCAGCAGTCATCCAGCCATCTAGTATGGTCGCATTGCTTGGCACATTCCAACCATCAACTTCGACATCTTGTCCGCCTGAAGCAATTTGAGGAGGGCCCATCCAACTGCTAATATCGGCAGCAGCCCATGGTACAGAGACCATCATGAACGTCAATAACATACTGAGCAAGACTTTCCGATTGTTCCCCATATCATCGACTCCTACGAAGGCTTGCGACACTTAGACGTTAGAAAGACCTTCGGGCCAGCGTCAGACCCTACGGGTCTGTAAAAAGAGCCACTGGCGTGAATTGAACACGCGACCTACGCCTTACCAAGGCGTCGCTATACCTCTAAGCCACAGTGGCGGCGTTGACGGCGACTGGCGGTGATAATTTAACCGCTACGCCACCAACATATTGCACTCACATTTGAGTGCCACATCGCCATCATGCTCATATCCGAAAGGTTGCACGCCGAATCACTGCCGAGGTCGCATAGCCTGGTATCGCGCGTGACTGGAAATCACGTGGGTTTTCCCGCCGGAGTTCAAATCTCCGTCTCGGCGCCATTTGGCCACAAGTGATTTGCAAGATATTCGCCATCCAGCCTACGGCTGGTAGAGTATTTCTTAATGCGGGGTTGCCGCAGGGCCCTGTAATGACCGAGGGCGCGGTGGAAGATGCGGGGGCCGAAGACGGCTTGATTTTCCACGAAGGATCACGATTAACAGAACTCAAAATTGGGCAAAATTTGTCCATTGATTACCCCCGTTTAGAGCCGCTACACCACTTGAAAATCGAATTGATGTTTCATTTCTACAAAATAAGAAAGACGTGGACTACAGCACATTGGACGACTTTGGGCATAGGTTTCCTCGCAATCATCCTTTCAGGATGGGATTTCGGCATCAATGAGCTCTCGAATGGCGGCGATTTCTACAACATAGGCCTCAGTGGGGAAGAAGGAGGTTTGTTTGGTTCCGATTCTGGAATACGAAATGTCCACAACGCTGCGATTGTCCTCACCATGATTACCCTCGGATTGTGGGCGATTCTTTTGGTCAGGTTATGGGCTATTTTCCCGCTAATGCGATCCCAAGCAATCAGCCTATATGTCGCATTAATCGCAGCTGAAATCAGTCAATTTTGGGCTCACGGATACGATGCGAATTTCCCATTCGGGGGAGATTCGTTTGCCTACGCTGTTTCCTTAGTCGGAATCATACTCATTATATTCGTTTGTTTCATCCTCCAACGAGCCGTCACCGAAACACGAGATGTCCATGTTGAAGAAAAACACTGGCACCCAGATCCACGACAACGAGAAAATTCAAAACGCGACCATTCCCTCATCGCTTGGAGTGGGGCACTGGTCACTTATTGTGCCCTAATTGTTGTCCACGCATGGTCTGGGGCGCACTACGTTACTGTCCGCCAACCAGGTGACACTGAATGGTGGTGGATGCTCAAATCGATCTACATGATTACAGGTTTACTTCTCGTCTGGTTGATGATTCATGTTCTCTGGTATCCTCAGATTATGTTAGGTACTGCAGAAATTCGTATTGAATCTGCACGAGCAAGGCAAATATCACAAGTCCGTGTATCCAGTGATGACAGCGAGAAAAAAACCGCACGTGCCGGTAAATGCCCAGATTGCGGAGAAATCACCCCTGTCAAAATGCTAGCCAATGGTGAGTTAGATGCTGCTTGTGCCATCGATGGTTGCAATGGAAGCGCTGCCCCGGGTGAGAAGTGTTCAGTATGTGGAACCCGCATTTCTTCAAGGGTTATCTGTATGGCATGTAACTCAAGTGCACCCATTGGGAACCATTTCGCTGATGATGAGGCATGGTGAGTGAATGGACGTCGCTGGTTTTCGAGAATTTTTTCCACCTCTCAATGAGGATGGTCCCCCCGTTTACCTTGACAATGCCTGCATGACATTACGTCCAAACAATGTCATCAAAGCAGTACAGGATTACTATGCAAGGAACCCATCTTGTGCCGGTCGTTCTGTTCACAGATGGGGCATGGCAATTTCACAAACCGTTACAAGGACGCGAAGGAAATTGGCTGAACATATCGGTGCAAAAAATGCGCGCGAAGTGATTTTCACCCCAAATGCAACACATTCGATTAACCAAGTTGCTGCTGGTATGTCTTGGAACTCTGGAGATGTGGTCATCACCAGTGACCGTGAGCACAATTCAAATCTTGTTCCTTGGCTGCAACTATCAAGTTCTGGAGTCAAACTACAGACTGTCAAAAGTCATGCCGACAATCAATTTGATCTCGAGGCATTCGAGGAGGTTTGTGCCAGCGCAGGAAAGTCGCTTCGGATGGTATCATTGGTCCACGTTGGGAACCTTGACGGTGTTGAAATCCCAATTGCGGAAGCCACAAAGATTGCCCACGACCATGGCGCAATTGTTCATGTAGATGGGGCTCAATCAACACCTCATATACCCATTGATGTCGAAACATTGGGATGTGATTTATTCTCATTTAGCCTGCACAAAATGCTCGGCCCAACTGGGGTAGGCGCCCTATGGGGGCGTGAAGAAATTTTGTCACAATTGGAACCGATTTGTGCAGGGGGTGGAACAGTAGAGGAGGCAACGGCTGCTGGATACACACTTCGTCCTATCCCTGACCGCCTCGAAGGTGGACTGGGGCACTATGCTGGGATTTGTGGTACTGAAGCAGCATTGGATTTGCTATCACAGTATGATATGCGTGATTTGGCGAGTCAAGAGATACGCGTCAACCGTATCATGAGTGATGGAATTAGACACTTACCGGGCGTGAAAATCATTGGGCCACAAGATGCTGCACTTCGGGGCGGCATTTGCTCGATCTTACTGGATGATTTGGATGTGCAAAATGTAGGCATCCTGATGGATGAGGTTGGTGGCGTATTTGTCCGCACAGGTTTACACTGTGTCAATCAATGGTTTGACGCGCGTGGAATTGAGCAAGGCAGCTTACGAGCCTCGGCATATGCATACAACACCGAAGAAGAAGCACACATTTTTGTCGACACATTTAACGAAATCATTGATGGTTTAACGGGGGGACAATCCTGAGTACTGATTTTGAATCCACATTCGAAATGCCTGAGGCGCCCACGCCTCCAGCCCGTCGCAATTTCGGCTCGGAATTGAATCTCGAGAAATTACTCAGGAACGGGGCTGCTTTTGCATTATTCGTTGTTTCAATACTGCTCGTCGTTTGGGCGGTCGGTTTCTTAGAACGGGGACTATTGGACCCATACACACCTGAACTAGCACAAAGACATGAAGAATTCAAGCAATTATCCGGTTTTGACAATGTCACAACGAGCGGAAACGGAGTGGATGTTTGCATCGTCGACACAGGCATTGACATCGGCCACCCAGATTTAGCACACCTTCAACTTGCAGGATGGAAAGATTTTGTTGGCAACAGAGGAGACCCTTACGATGACCAAGGGCATGGAACTGCGATGGCCGGCATATTGGTTGCGAAAAATCGACTCCCAGGTATTGCACCCAATGTCAATTTACACATTGCCAAGGCCATTTCCAAGTCGGGAACTGGGTCTGATACCGATATTGCAGCGGCTGTAGATTGGTGTGCAGATAGTGGAGTGGACATCATTTCTCTAAGCCTTGGAGGAACACAGGGGATCGACTGGATTTTCATTGAAACAGATGAGCTAGAGGATTCAGTCGACAATGCGATAGATCAGGGTATCTTTGTGGTTGCTGCCGCAGGCAATGATGGAGGGCCTGATGATGATGGCGATGTAGCCAGCCCGGGCAGTGTCTCAGATGTCATCTGTGTTGGGGCAATCGATACAGATGGGACCATTTGGAGCAATTCATCCGCAGGCAATAATGGATTCAATCCACCAACTACAATGAACCCATTTGGTCGCTTGAATCCTGACAAGAAACCCGAACTTGTTGCCCCAGGAGAAAAATTGGCCATTCTGAATGCACAAATCGATTCAGATAGCCTCTATGCTTGGGGCTCAGGCACAAGTGGGGCAACTGTTTGGGTCAGTGGCGCGATTGCACATCTACTCGAACACCGACCCGATCTCGGACAAAATGGGACGTCAGGCGGTTCAAGAAACACCGTGGAAGATGTCAAAGACTGGATTAAGGATAGTGTGGAGCCGAAAACTGGCCAGTCAGAACACGATAACTACTACGGATATGGATTGCTGAAAGTTGATTCGCTACTCGCAATGGCAAGTTAAGCCTGAATGATACCCACCAATGTTCCTCCAAATAACGGAACAAAACCAACAGGGTTGGTTTGATTAATTGAGGTGATAAATTGGGCCCATTCATTGAATGCGGCGACCCTTGCTTGGTCAGGATTTTCTGGACCTGATTCTGGGATTTCACCCACATCGGCTACAGGTACTTCTGGTTCGGATGTAAGAATAAGGCCACCTGGAACCAACATGTCAAGTGAACGTTTGATTGCGGCCACCTTACCTACATCACCAACATCGACAATGATGATTTCATACGGCGCCCTTAGTGGCGGCGATGAAGCGTAGGCCGCCTCATCCGTGGTTGTATTTGCAGCCTGCCAACTGTCCAATTCTGCACATAATGATTCATACTCACCCACCCGCACATGTGCCCAATCTTCTGCATCGTAGCGTCGAAGAAGGCGGGTAAGTATGACTCCGAATTTCCCTCCGGCTTCAACCATATCAAAATGGTCAGGTGGCGAATTATTTGACCAGTGATCAAGTAACCATGCACTCAAGTGACCGATTCCAGAACCCACTTCACAAACTCGGTTGGGTTGAACCCGCGCAATGATATCACGAATTCGCCGCCGTAAACTCGTTGGCATTGAGTCCAATTCCATATGCTCAAGTTGTGCACCAATCGATGCAGCGACATCTGGCTCATTCTTTGGTTGATCTGGATTCTTGGACAGCAATGCTGCCAAGGCGTCTTCAATACTTAGCCCCACATTTCGCCGGGTACGCAATTGGTTTTCAATTCTCGGAGTCATGGGATGTGGTGAAATACCACCTGCGAGCCGGTCGGACCGGAGGAGATGTCATGGACGAGGATGTCGAGGAACTAGACAACGTCACACGTTGTCCTGGCTGCAACACACGACAGGGTCATGAAATCCTCAAGGAAAAGGCGCTCAAGGGGGATGTCGGAATTGATTATTTGTTGCGATGTGAAGGCTGTGGAAATGTTCACACGGTGATTTTTCGGAATGCAAAACCTGTTACGGTTCGCTTCACACTATCGGATGGGCCCGATTCGTTCCCACATGAATTAGAGGTTGACGATGATGAAATTTTTGTGCTGTATGATGAATTTGAGGCGCTAGGCTTGGTCTGGAGTATCACTCGCTTGGAAACTGATGGTGATGAAAAGCCACGCACACTGCCAGCTCGGAAAGTAAGACGCGTTTGGGCATCTCGCATTGATCTTGCAAGAATTAAGCGCACATTCAGCGATGGTGAATTATCCTTCTCCGACACCATCGAAGTAGAGCCCGAAAAGGTATTTTCTTGTGGAACCATTGTCAAACATCGTGGTGAAACATGGAGGATTCGGGCACTACATTCAGGCACTGCTCGAACTTTGACTGGTAAAATGGAGGCACGCAATATCAAGAGGATTTTCCTTCATCGACCTCCATCACGTGAGGAAATCATTGAGAAGCGAAAGATTGACCGTGGCAGATGGAAAGGTCAAAATTTCCCCGGCCGTGAAGAGCATCAAGAAAAGTGGCGTAGTGATCGAGATGAATGAACGCCATGATCCTAGCGCATGTAGACGTATAGTGCGTGATGCGAAGAAAAATGGATTATCTCGAGAATTGTTCGACTTAGCACAGGATTTGCAAGATGGGGTTTACCGAGCCGAAGCACTCTGCGGATTGTGTGCCTCAGAGGACATGGCTGAAGAAGACAGAGTTGAATGGGTACCAATCATTGTAGAGTCAATGCTTGAAGAAGAGCGAGCATGGAGATTGGCTGAGAGTATCGGAATAATTGCAAAATCAACTGCCAATTGGCCCGGCGGCCGGGCCCGCAAAACAATGATTGAGAATCTCATCGGCATGACGGGTGGATTGCCCACAGGCGAAGCACGTGTCGATGCACTGAAATCCATTGCAAATAGGGTGCCAAAACAAACATTGCCAGAACTATTCCTCTTGGCTGTGGAAAATCAGGGGATGGAGGCAAAAGCCGCCAGACCAATCATGAAGGCAATTGTCAACACCGGAGATCTGGAG
>JAQXFF010000335.1 GCA_029250425.1 Candidatus Thalassarchaeaceae archaeon
TGGGGTTTCAACCGGTGTACGTTCTGTGGGGATTGAAGAAGAGGGCGAATGATGCTGCGTCCCTATGGGACGTACCACGAACATTGAAGGGGCTACTCATTCCAGTAGGGCCGAATGGCTCGCTGTCCTTACTGCCTTAGCCCGAATCCGGCTGGCTCCAGTATTTGCCACAGTTGTGGAAGAGTAGTGCTTGGCACACGTGGAATGTCAATGCGTGTTGGTGCCCCAATCCCAGGTGGGGAATTGGTTCATCGTGCCCGGAAGGGCTCCCCTCCAGGTCTCAATGTCCGCCGCGGTGGAAAGAGGCGTGCAAAGAAGAAAAAGAGCAATATTCGCACAATGGTACTTGTTGTCGCAATCGCATTTCTCTTTCTATTCACTCCCGCACAAGAGCGAATATCAAATCAGTTGGAAAAGTGGCTCGACTCAATCTTAGATGAATTTGGACCCGCAAGAGAGTATCCAGTCTATGCAACATATTCAGCAGAGCGAAATGTGAATTTGTACAACCCTCATGGTCAATCCATTTCGTTTAGCTACGAACTACCAATACCGCATATGCGTACAGATTTCGGTATTTCGAGTGATGGGCACGAATTGACCGATTCAACTGTAAATCCAGTCGTAACTCTGCAAGACGTCACCGATATGGTTGTGCATACCGAAGGGGGCCAAAATAGCGTAATCATCCCGTTAAATGAAGAATATTTGACAGAATCTGGTGCAGTTGCTTTGGATTCTACATCCGAGGTATATTGGCCTCCAGTCGGTCAAAACTCGAATCGTTGTAGTGTTGATCGGTGTGTGATTTGGCAAGGCGAAATCCCACCCGGGGAATTCATCACACTCGTGGTAAAATACGATGTTATTGGAAGTTCTTTCACTTGGTGGGGGGGCGATAGAGCTCCAGATGAAGCCCCCCGTTCTAGTCTTGGATTTTCCATGGATAATGGCAATTCAGGTACACTTGAAGATTATGAGCGTCAAGGTAGGTTGAACACAATGTTTGATCAATTTGGTTCCCACAAGCAGTGGTACGATCGTGACCCGGGCCCGAGTCGAAATTGGGCAATAGATGGCACAAATGCAGTTGTGATAGAATTGGCGAATGAAATAGAAAGTAGTTTGTCAGTTCAAGATATTGACGATCCATATGCATTTTCTCATGCAGCCTTCATTAAAATCCGTGATTCAATCGTATACAGCCAAGGTCTTTCACCCGCTCGTAGCGGTGCTTCTTGTATCGTTGATGAAAGAGGCGATTGCGATGAGCAATCCAACGCGTGGATGAGTCTGCTAAGGACTCGTAACATACCGGCATGGTATGAATTTGGGCCTATGACCGATGGGCAATTCAGTGGTTGGGAGCCGCACGCTTGGGCCAATGCTATTTTCCCATTCGACACCGATTGGTGTGAAGAAAACGAAATCACACTGGAAACATGTTTCATTGAAGGTGAAGTTGATGTTGTGAACAATCGTTGGCTGCTACACACCCCAACAACGATGACTGAGTGGATTGAGACGCCTAGCACACAAGGTGATGCTGCCTACGATTTCTATAGACCACTATCTATCGGGTGTGTTAATTGCTGGACGGAAACATGGGAGACCGTTGGAAATCCTGAAATTTCAGGTGGAACATATCGGGTTCCAGTGCGGATTGGCGAGTGAGGAGTTAAGAGGGAGTGGAAGGGCCGAAAGGATACCGGAGGACTGCATATGCGCATCATCATCGGTGGGGCCGGCGAAGTCGGCAGAGGTGTTGCAAAGGCACTTTACAATGAAGGTCAGGATGTCGTCCTTATCGATTCGAACCCTACAGCCATCAAGGAAGCACAATCAATTGATGCCTTTGTCTTGCTAGGTGATGTCACCCGCCGCGAAATTTTGAAAGAAGCCGGCATTCGTGACGCACAGGTATTCATTGCTGCTACTGGTAGTGATGAACGAAATATGCTTTCATGCGCACTAGCGAGGGATCTTCTCGAAGAAGAACTTCCAATAGAAAAATACCCAAATCGTCCATCATTGCTGACAATTGCTCGAATCCACGATGCAGATTTAATTGCTGGTGAGACTGGTCGATTGTCGCGTTGGTCTGGAGTTGACGTTGCAATATGTCCGCACCAATCATCGATTGATCGACTCACTGCGGGCCTGAAATCATCCAGCTTGAATGATGTGCTTCCCCTCGGGGGGGATGCATGGATTGTAGAGGTTGAAGTCACCCCTAATGCAACGGAATTGGCCTCATTTACACTCGGGCAGGCAGAAGATAACATCGATGGCTTGCCCAAAGCATTCACCCTTTGCCGTAAGGGTAAGAGTGCTTTCGTACCGGATGATGATACTCTTGTTGAAGCAGGCGATAGATTGGTATTCGCAACCATCGGTGAGCATACGTTCAAACGAATTTCAAAAGCGGCAGGCCATGTAGAGCCACCCTATCCAGAAACACCACGTGTGGCCATTTTTGGAGCCACTGCACTCGGTCGACAATTGGCAACAGAATACCTCTCTGAAGGTTGCTGGGTTACGGTATTAGACGAGCATCTTGAAGCTGCAAATGAACTGGTGGGTTCATCGATTGGTGCCCACAAGCGCTTGGACGTTATTCATTGCAACCTTGGCGATTTAGATTTACTGCGTGAAATTGAATTGGCAGAGCACGATATTGCCATTGCTGCATTACCAGATGATCATGAAAATATCGCTATTGCAATGCGTGCAGCGGATATTGGTGTTGTAAGAACAGGATTGGTACTTGATGATTCGGCACTTGCCCGAGTCGTACGCCGGATTGGGTTGACTTATGCCGTATCTGAGCGTAGGGTGGCGATTGATGCCATTCTAATGCAAGTGCATCGCCGAGTCCCTGGCCATTACCAATTGATGCCATCGGTTCCAGAAATTGTTGCCATGAGTGCAACTGTATTCGAAGGGCATAGTCGACTCGGTCAAACGATTGAAAAGATTGAGAAAAAGGGTTCATTCCGCATCGCCTTCGTCGAAAGAGAGAATTCAGAAGGTTCCCGAGTCATGTTCCGTTCAAAAGCAGACATGACCGTGAAGATTGGCGATCGACTGATTCTGTTCGTCTCAGCCGATGATGTATCTACGGTCGAGAAGATTTTGGAGCGTTGACTATGCGGGCAGACGTCATTGCACTTGTTGCAGGATGGAGTCTGGTACTCCTAACATTGCCACTTGCAATTAGTGGAGCAATTGGTTACATCATGCACGACGCGGTTTCAGTGATCCTGTGGTC
>JAQXFF010000338.1 GCA_029250425.1 Candidatus Thalassarchaeaceae archaeon
TGCAGTGGCTTCCCCAATCTGTAATTTGATTGCATTCTTTATCATGGCATTCAATTTTTCGCGCTTGACATCGGTGATTGAGCGACCATCGGCCTTCCATAGACATTCAGACCATGCTACATTTAATTCTTCAATCATACGGTCAACAATCGGACGCATCAGTGTGCGCAACCAATCTTTCAGCGATTCTAGAGAGTTTATCTCCATCTTTTTCCCATTGTGCCCTGGTGCCCACGTTGAAGCACCCTCATCCATTCCTTCAACGGGGTGAGGCCTTTCCATCCAAATGGCTGTCACGGCTTCTTCGACAATGTGTCCAAGTAACATTTCAGGATGTGATGCGACTCTTATTCCCAATCTTCGTGTCAAAAACCAGTCACGTTTACATCGCTCCCATGTGACCAAAGAAGAGGCACTCAGCCGCCTTCGACTACGGGCGTGAACACCGGTTGCTTGGGGGATTACTGGCATTTTTTTTCATCCCGTGTAGAAATATTCGCCGTTTGATTTTTGTTCACGGTCTTTGCGACTATCAACCTTGTTTATTCTTGGTCGATAACTATCGTGATCACGTCTGAATGTGATTTCAACCTGCTCCAAGAATCGATTCATTCCTTTTCGGAGAGGCAATGGGCCAACTGCAAGACCCTCCGTCCCACCTTCACCTTCGAAGACAAGTAAGGAATCACTCACAATGTCGATGAAGTAGATGTCGTGATCAATCACCATGGCAGCTTTTTCATTCACTTCCATGGTTTTTCGAATCGCCTTTGCAGCCTCCATCCGGGCATTGGCATCTAAATGAGCGCTGGGTTCATCCAGCAGGTACAAGTCTGCCTCACGGCCCAAACAGATGGCGATGCTGACTGCTTGCAACTCCCCTCCTGAGAGTCGACGTGCATCTTGTTCAAGCAACTTATCCACTTGCAATGGTCGGATCACAGTCGTGTGGAATTCACCTTTGCGCCATTTCATTCCAAGTTCACTGTCCAACCACAATTGAACAGTTCCAGCAAACTCGGGTTTGACGTGCTGAGGTTTGTAGGAAACTTTTGCTTCCATCGTACACCAACCAGCATCCATTTCCAATTCGCCAGCAATCATTCGCACCATTGTTGTCTTCCCAGTTGCATTGGGTCCAACAACACCGACGACTTCGGAACTGCGGACTTTTCCGGTATCTGTTTTCAGATGAAATGAGCCTTGTGTTTTTTCAAGGTCGCCCCATTCAAGGATTGGGTCGCCAATTTCTTCACCCCGTGTTCTTCCACGTAAGAATTGAATTGGTTTGTCACGGATACGAATGTTTTCTTGCTCAAGATACCCATCAAGATACGCATTTATTGCAGTTCTAGCCGGCCGAGGTGCTGTGAAAATCCCATAGGCAGCCCGTTCTCCATAGACCACATGAATCAAATCGCAAAGCACGTCTAAAATCGCCAAATCGTGTTCAATAACAATGACGCGTTTACCTGATTCTGATAGGTTTTGAATAATTTTCACAACGCGCATTCTTTCGTGAATATCAAGATACGAAGATGGCTCATCAAAGAAATATACATCTGCATCTTTGAGCAGGGTCGCTGCAATAGCAACACGTTGTAGTTCTCCTCCTGAAAGCTCGGGTAATTTCCGATCAAATAGATGGTCTATGGCCAATGCTTCACTGACTTCTTCAATCACACCTCGTTGATCCACTCGTTCCAATAAGGCACTGACTTCACCTTGGAAAGCACGTGGAATTTTGTCGACATATTGAGGTTTGACAGCAATCCGTACTTTGTCTTCAGACACACTCGTCATGAAGTCTCTCAATTCGCCTCGAGGAAATGCCTCCAATACATCCTCCCAAGGTTGTTCACCCGCTAGCCAATCCCCTAGGTTGGGGCGTAGTGTGCCAGAGAGAAGATTGATGGCGGTGGATTTCCCCATGCCATTGGCGCCAAGGATCCCAACAACTTGTTCTTCACGAGGGACGGGTAAACGGAATAGTCTGAAACCGTTTTCCGAGTATCGATGAGTCATATCTGACTCAAGTTCTTGAGGGAGGTTGGTAATGATTAGGGCATCAAAAGGACATTTGTTGATGCAGATACCACAACCGATGCAGAGTGCCTCGGAAACAATTGGTTTCCCAGAACCTTCGTTCATCACAATACATTCGATTCCATTTCGATTTGGGGGGCAGAAAGATTCACACTCAGCGTTGCATTTCTTTGGTTGACAACGATCTTCCAACAGGACGGCCACACGCATATTCTCCCCCTCCTTGTTTGCTCGCCCTTGCTGTCGTTCTTAATCGGTTGCGTGGCTCACCATAGGTGAGCCCGCGTTTTATTGGTTCAGAATGAGAAGAAACGGTGCCGCAGGTACAAACTCGCGGCAAGGGTCAACTTCTCGGCTTTACTCAATTTGACTCGTTCAGTGAAAACATCGCCACCATTCCTTTCAATGCGGCGCAGAATACTACTGTAGAAGGCCATCATCGCGGCGGGGCTGTAACGACTCTGTTTTGGAATCCTTGGTAATAGTTTGAATCCTTTGTCATGATATGACCGAACTCTGGCACAATATTCCTTCACAAAAGGCACCCAACCGGGGTGGTCGAGCAATTTTTTCCCTGACAAGACATCTGCTTCGGAAATCCCAAAGCGTTCTAGATCATCGAGTGGAAGGTAAATCCGATCACGTTCAGCATCTTCCTGTACGTCCCGTAGGATGTTAGTTAATTGCATAGCAATCCCCCAAGATTCGGCAAATTCACGCTCTGCTGCCGTAGATTCAACCTCATAGATGTCAATGCAGACAAGGCCAACGGTTGATGCTACTCTGTAACAATAGGAATACAATTCCTCAAATGTTTGGTATCGATTGGTATAGAGGTCATCTTCCATTCCGCTAATCAGATCGTCCATATGTTGACGGGGCACTCCAAAGTTTTCTACCGCATGTTTGAGGGCCATAAAAATCGGGTCGGTACTCGACATGCAGTTGTAGGCAGTAGAGAGTTTCTTGCGGAAGAAGAACAGTTGTGCTAATTTATCTTCAAATTCAGTCCGTTCAATGACAGGTTTTGCCGCAGCGAGTTCCTCCAACTTCCGCCGGTATAGAATTGCTTCAGGGTCCTTGGCGCCTAGTGCTCCTGGAAAGACATCCACATAATCACCATCTGCGATATCATCGGCACGACGACAGAATGCGTAGTAAGCGCAGATGGCCTTGCGCTGTTCATTGGGTAGATACTTGAACGAATGATAGAAGTTGCCAGCTTCACGACGAGTTAATTCTTCACAATAAGCAT
>JAQXFF010000344.1 GCA_029250425.1 Candidatus Thalassarchaeaceae archaeon
TTTCCTTCAATATATTCTTGTCCTTTTTCTCCACCAAAGGCCTTTGCAATGTCACCGAAAATTGAAATGAAGGTCGGTGCCATTTTCAATAATCCAAGTAATCCTCCGCCAAGGATTGCTCCTATTGCAATGGTGCGAATAATACTCTTGTAGGCAACCCATTGAACTGGGCCGCCAATATCTTGCAAGGGGGTGTAAACAGGAGACCCCGTGACTGCATCAATGCCCGTGAAAACTGGGACATTCAAGGAAACCACCAGAGGGATAAGGAAGAACCAAGCGACAAATGAACCCAGATTGACCAAGAATGCGACTCGCATCCGCATAAACCAGCCAACGGCGAAAAGTGTCGGGCTTAACTCGACACCCAAGAATGTGTAAGAAAACGGATTTGAAGAATCGAAGAAGGTGATCCCATTGGCAAGTGCATGCCCATCGTGAAGTTCACTAGGTTGGTGAATCCATCGTTCAGAATATATTGAGGCCAATCCCCAAGAATCGCCAGATGCTGTAACTGCAATCTTGTCTGCAATAGTGAGGTGCTCTTTCCAAAACAATGGATAATCAATGATGAACATGAATCCCATTGTCAGCACAGTCCAAAGCCCGACTGTCTGCAGACTTTCTTTGGCTGCTTCTGCAGCGCCCGAATTGACATCAGCTGCAATGTCGAGCATCTTCAGTGTAGCCTCAAAACCAGGCATCGGAAGAGGGTCTTCGACCAACCAAACTCTGCGGAAGATGATGAAATACATCACACCAAGGAACCCGGCAAACATACTGGCGACGATTCCAATAAAGGCCAATTGGAATACATCGATTCCTGAAAGTAAAGGAGCGCCATTAACATGGTATTCAGTTTTGAATTCTGATGAAAGAAGGAAAATCGCAGGGAATGTGAAAATAAAACCAGTCGAAGCATGTGTTGCCCCAGTGGTCGCACTTGTTGAAATATTGACTTCGGATGGTGACCATTTTAACGCCATTCCGAGCAAATAAGCAACATACCAAGCCGCAGATACGGCCAGCCCTATTTTCAGTCCAATATACGCAGTAACGCCGCTGAATACAGAACCGATCAAGATCCCAATCATAATCTTACCAAGTGACCAATGGCTAATCTCGAAGGATTCTGAGAGATTCTTTTCCTCAAAATATTGCTCCAATAATCCAGTGTTAAGATTGTTGTACATATCCTCATCAAGCCACGAAAGAGTTCCAGACTCAATCGCTGCGAGACCTTTGGCGGTCACAGGTTGTCGATATGCGGACTTGCGGACCCCCGACATCACAACACCCGCTCCTACGGAGCGTTCTGTGGGTAACCAGCAGGGGTCTTAGGTTTGTGGGACCAACCCTACGGGTTGAGATTGAGTGAAAGTGTGTGTGATGAAATGTCATAACCCAAACTCTGGTACAAGCCCAATGCTCCATCGTTCATTGCATATACGGTCAATCTAACTTCAGTTGCCCCACGCATTTTGCACTCATGCTCGCACTGACGCACCAATGCTGTGGCAATTCCACGACGACGTACATGAGGTTCAACCCAAACATCAGCGATTTCCCAAACCTGTTTAGGTGCATCAAGGATGAAACCGTCAGGAGAAAATGTGCAAATCCCAACGAGGGTGCCATCATATCGTGCCACCAACATGCGGCCCTGTCTGATACGTGACTCGAGAAAACGCTGGACTCGTTCAATATTCACTTGCGTTTGCAATTGATCCATTGTTCCGCGATAATCCATTCTCTGCTGGTCGTGAAGCAATTGCCACCAAGCAGGCTCAATTACAGAAAAATCGTCAAAGCCGGCAACCGACACGGTGAGAGAGTCAGATGTCGTGACCAGACACATCACCAGTCTGCACCAATCAATGATCTCTGATGATCTTGTAACGCCCCATGGCTTCCATCCAGAGGATTTCATTACCGCCTTCGAGAGTCATGCCTTCCTCAAGAGGGAGAATAAGGGTCTCGTAGGTCTTGTTGTCCATGGCGTGAACTTCAGCACCATCGATATGGGTGATAATGGCTGAGCCTTTTTCGATCAATGGGACACTAATGGTGTCTGTAACGGGTGCTACATGGCTTTTCTTTTGGCCAGTGAAAATATCTTCAAGCTCGATTCGGGCTTTGGCAGCACCGTGTTTTCCAGGCTTGCGTTTCGTCATGCTGAGGATTTTGTATGCATTTTCTTCAAGCGCGACATAGCGACCCACTTTGATTGTTCGAACTTCGACTCGTGTAGTGCCAGGCATGGGTATCAATCCGCTTCCATCGGTCTCGACTTATCAGGGTTCGGTCGTTAATGTCAGTATATCTAACAAGTTCCAAAGCAATACAAAATCTCAATATTTGTAGAAACCCTCGCCAGACTTCCGACCTAATTTGCCGTCATCCACCATTTCAATCAGCAACTTCGCCGGAGCATATTTGTCGTCACCTAAGCCATTGTGTAATACATTCATGATGTGTAAAACCGTATCATTTCCAATTAAATCAGCGAGTGCTAAAGGTCCAATGGGATGATTCATCCCCAACTTCATGATTCCGTCAATCGCTTCAGGTTCAGCCACACCATCCTGCAGAGTCAGGATGGCTTCATTGATCATCGGGCAGAGAATTCGATTTGACACAAATCCTGGTGAATCATTGCAACATAGAGCTGTTTTTCCCATTTTTTCACTCGCTGTAATGACCGCATTTGTTACACCTTCTTCTGTTTGAGAACCATTGATGATTTCCACCAATTTCATGATGGGTACGGGGTTCATGAAGTGCATCCCGATGACTTTGGACGGGCGTGATGTTGAAGCAGCAATATCATTGATGCTGATACTACTGGTATTACTTGCTAGAATTGCACTTGGTTTGCAAATTGAATCGAGTTCAGCAAATGTGGAAAATTTCAACTCTGGTATCTCAGGAATTGCCTCAATGACCAAATCGGCATCAGCTGCCGACTGGCGAACAACTGATGTTGATATCCGTGAAAGTGCAGCATCTGCATCATCCTGAGACATGCGTTCTTTCGAAACTAGTTTATCCAGTGATTTCGAAATTGTGGCCAAACCACGATCAACATAATCTTGCTGAATATCGATCATTGTGACATGATAACCAGCACATGCGGCAACCTGCGTGATACCGTTCCCCATCTGTCCAGCACCTAGGACGGCAATTTTCTCTATGCTCATGATTGGCTCGAGCCAGCCCAGATTGATTACCCCTTCGGGGAGTGAGGTTAACTGTCGTATTCCGTCCACTCTTCCATATCCGGTGTTCGATACCACCATGCGCCTTGATCGTACCACCACTCACAGCCATTCTCGTCAACCTTGAAATTTGGATCATCTTCAGGAGATAACTCGTCTTCGGCTTCCACTGAAATTTCAGCAACTGGTTCATCACTAGAGCGAACGATAGAACGCTTTTTCTGTTTCTTTTTTGTCTTCTTCAGAACCAGAGTCATACCACCACCAATTGCAATTAACAAAACAACTACTGCGGCAATAATAATCCAAACGGTCGCGCTCAAACCGCCTTCGGAATCAGGTGTAATTGGAAGATTTGAGTTGGTGTTATCACTCGAATGTTCACCATTTGGGTGTATATCAACAGGGCACCCCGGATTCTCTAAATTTTGCATGGAATTGGCATGTAATGGACAGCGGTCAGGCGTACGTGCACCAGGAACCAGTTGCCCTGGCCATGAGAGATTAACACGCATCTCATCATCGGTCCACAGAGTATTTGCATAGTTGTCATAATACCCATCACCGTCACTATCTTTCCACTGTGTATTGATGTTGGGTACGATGTCTTCTACATCTGCCCAATCATCGCCGTCTGAATCAATACACCCTCGAAGATTTCCTGTTGAAGACCCCGCTTCGTTTGGACAATCGTCGCCATTTGTGCCATCTGGATTGTTGCCAAATCCGTCCCCATCTGTATCAACGGTTTGAGTGGGGTCGGAGGGATATTGATCAACTGAATCAATTGCACCATCGCCATCCGTATCTCGCTCGCTTTCAGAACAGCCATTGGAATCAACATCCAGCAGCTCAGTTTCCGGAGTGTTGGGGCAAAGATCATCCGCATCACTTACGCCATCATAATCCGAATCTCGTTCAGACGGGGAACAGCCCGTTCCATCGACAAGAGTGATCTCTTCAGGGGGTGTTTCTTGGCAATTATCGCCTAAATTACCCGATATACTATCGCCATATCCATCTCCATCCAAATCGGAATGCTGGGTTGGTTCATCGGGGAAGGCGTCATCAACATCAGCCCAACCATCACCATCTGAGTCAGGACAACCAATCCGGCCACCCATATCTGACGACCCAGCAGAATCTGGGCAATCATCCCCGAGGAAACCATCAGGATTGTCTCCAAAACCATCGCCATCTCGATCTTTGTCTTGTGTGATATCAGAAGGAAAAGCATCTCCATATTCAGAGATTCTAATTCCATTGATTACATTGCCCCAGGTGTAATTGTCACCAACACCATCACCGTCGTTATCGACCCATTGTGAAGGATTTCCAGGGAACATATCATTCAAATCTGACCAACCATCACCATCCGTATCTAGACAACCATATCGATCTTGAACTGATAAACCGTGTTCTAAGGGACAAGCATCCGCCTGATACCCACCCGATTCGTCGCCAAAACCATCGGCATCTGTGTCATTCCATTGAGAGGGTTCTGAAGGGAATGAATCTGCTGTATCAGCCCAACCATCTCCGTCAACATCTGGGCAACCAATTGTTGGATGGGTGCTTGTACCTGCTGAATTTGGACAGTCATCTTCAGTATTGACAAGTCCATCTCCATCATCATCAAGTTGATTTTGTGCGCAACCAGAAGCGTCTACGCTGAGCCCTGCTGCTGTGTCTGTGCAATTATCATCACCGTTCCAAACACCATCCCCATCATCATCGGGTAAAAGATGGCGCAGATTGATTCCAATTCGGTCACCTGCGTGCACACGTGAAAGAGGATCCATGCGGACAAATCCAATTTCGTCAAAGTTATCCTGACCTTCTTCACTCAGCATCCAAGCAAGGAATGGGCGAAGAATGTCTAGATTGTCTTCGCGAATAATAAGGCGGTAATCATCTTGGAAGGGCCAAACACCCGACGTGCTGTTCTCCACGGATGGAAGGATGGCGGGGTTACCCGCCGCAAGGGCATCAGCCGCCCCATGGGTCCAATTGTCAAACAACGGAACATGGTACACATCATTGCTAGTGATTGCAGCCCTCAATTCAGTGATTCCAATTACATCATCATTGTTAGAAGACCCTGAAATTATTTCTTCGCGTGTTTCTTGTATAATCCTCTGACGACCAGAAGGTGTATTGTCTGATTCAAACCAATCCTCAGGGAAACTACAGTGATCACAGAACATGAAAGACGAAATCATCTGTGGCACTGAACGATTCTCCCATCGATGGTAGATGTGTATTGGTTCATCTGGACAAGATGGGGACAAATCTCTCCATTCAGGCTCACCGTCGCCATCATCATTTGGAACGACAGAGTTCCACACAACACCTGGGTGGATGGCAGAAGAGGTTAGGGTAGATTGGGGGGCGTTTGAAAGAATCCATCGCATTTGTCCCATCGATAGGCCGCCTGTTGCATTCAAGCATTGATGTGTTGCAGTATTCGGATCGACCATGATTGATGCTGGCATTCTAGCAACGGGTACTTCGATTAATCGTGTGCTGCTCGAATCGCAATCACTCATCCCACTTTCGGAATAATTCGCCAAGTTAGTTGTATATCTTCCAGCTGCGGTACTCGAAGCCGCACCAATCAGTGGTGAATTTCCTTTAGGATTCACACCATTACACAAATAATTGGTAGTTTGAATCGTTGTGCTGTTGAAGTGCATCGGAATGTAATCGCTGTTAAAATCAGCATATTCATGGAAGCGGCTTTCCATCAATTCTCCGGTAACATCGCCTCCAAGCCATGCGTAAGCATCAGTCGAATAGTATGTGTAAATTCGACCATAATATCGCGCACCAAAGTAAATTTTCGTTTCATCTTGTGACCACGCAACATCACGCGCGCCGCGTCTTCCTGATGCACCACTTCCACTGCCTCCAGGGAAATCACCAAATTCCGCCTCGACCGTCCAATCAGATGTACGAATAATCCATGTTGGATCATTATCACTCGTTGCTATAACCAGATGTGTGCCTGCTCGATTGAAAGCTATTTCATTGACGTCAGAACTGTATGACATGTTTTTCATCAACGTCCCGTTAGCCGCATGATAAATGCGAATGGTGTTGTCTGAACTCCCTGTTACAATCCAATTTCCATCTGGGCTCCAATCTAGTCCAAGTGTATATCCAGAATTGTTGTGCCGATTGTAAACTTCAGTGCCGTTTGATGTCCAGAAGACACTCATTTCTTCCCC
>JAQXFF010000130.1 GCA_029250425.1 Candidatus Thalassarchaeaceae archaeon
GTAGAGATTGTTCGACAATGCATCTCCTGCGCTTGCAGTCATCATCCCAATACCCACAAGAAGAACACTTACGAAGCAACACATACTTGCCAAAAATGCGGAACCGAACATCCAACGCCAAAATGAGCGCACACCTTGTTCTTCGCTCATGCTGTTACGCACCCCCTTCTCCGCTTTGACTCCTTGTCATCAAGTACGGCTAGCAAGAAGAAAGCCATTGGTGGGGCAATAAGTAGAGATGGTTGTTGCACAGACAGGAAAAGGGCTATCCATCCACCAAACCAAAGTGTCGCTGCTGTAATTCTCAGTAGGGCAGAGGTTCCATTTCCACGGATGTACCAATCGAATCCTCTTCGCCAGATACCTTTCCAAAGCATCCAACTCACAGTTCCAAAGAATTTGAGAATTCGGATCCCTGATGATTCATTGGCGTAAACTGATTTTACAGGGACTTCAGTAATGCGAAAACCCCGACGTCCTGCTTCCATCAGCCACCAATTTGGGTACCCATATCCTTGCCAATTACCATCCCAATCCCATTCTTCCACCATGTTCCCCGATGTGGCTGTGTAACCGCATTGTGAATCTCTAACTCGAATACCTGAAGCAAGTGAAGTAAGTCTTGACAACCACCACGTCCCCAATCGACGAATTAGGGGCATTCCCTTTGGACCATCACGATGTAACCAACGATTTCCCTTGACATGATCTGCTTTTCCTTCGATAATTGGTTTGATAATCAGTGATAAATCGGCTGGATCCATTTGCCCATCACCAGCCATCACGACAACGACACAATCGGTTCCAAATTTTGTAAGTGCGTGCTTACTTCCAACTTGTATGGCACCACCAACACCCAACCCCTGCGTGGAAATTACTTCACCACGGGTACCAATTACCCCCTCGGCAAATTGCTTTGTTTGATCCGTTGAGCCATCGTCCACAACAATAATCCACTCCACAAAATTTGGAATTGTCGATATGCTCGATGAAATAAGAGACTCTTCATTGCGCGCCGGCATTACAACCACTACGCGCATAACCATCCGTCGGCGAGACCGGTCCTTCAAGGCACGCTTTGACCGAATCATTCATCGGGGCAAGGTAGAAACGGCAAATGATGAGGATTGTCTTGGTGGTTCGCGAACAAGCCCTGCGTATTGCTTCTGCAGTCATCAGAGCCAAAGATTTCGCAGACCGTGTGACAATCCTGAATCTAGGAGCACATGCCGAAACTGCAGAAATTGCATCAAAAGCAGGTGGCGAAGTGATTGATTTCGACGATTCGACGGACGCGCCCTCAATTGCTAGAGCTCTTGTGGATACGACATCAGAATCAGAACGAACTGTGATTATTTCCTTGGATTCGGATTGGAAGTTGTCGGACATGGCTCGAACAGTTGGACTGTCGCGGCAAGGTCATGATGTTTTCATCGCGTTCAAGCATCGTGCAAGGGGCCAAAAATCAACTGAAAAACGCCCAGACCTTCCTGTTGATTCAGATACTTACACATATGGAGAAGCCGATATTCAATTTGCATATTGTTCACAAGATGGGTTGATTGCAGTATCAAAACAGTCCAGAAAATCAGTTCCTGCCGAATTAGCTGAAACAATAGATGTAAGAGTTGTGGAATTAGATTTGCCAGCAGGACCACCTCGACGAGAATCTCTGGCAAGTGCAAGTCGTTTTGCACAATTCTTCTATTGGATGCTGGAAAGTAAACACCCTCTCATCTTGTTTGGAGTTCCGGGGGTTGTTTTCTTTTTGTTGGGGTTCGAAATGGCCAATGAGTTGATCAATTTCCAAGGGCCGCATGATAGCGTTTCACTGGGTGTCGCACTGGCCGCATTCGCAGCAACTTTGGTCGGTGTCTTTTCTTTGACAACCAGTTTAATCCTCTATGTGTTAGGGAAACAAGTCAATCGAATGCCAAACCGCCCTTAATTCAGATCAGGAACCAGAGCCCTAGCATTATAATGCTTAGAAGAATCAAAAATCCAGCCTCAGCCCATTTCCAACGCTCAGACCAGGATTCCGCCTCTTGTTGTTTTTCCTTTTTCCAAATTTCATAATCCTCTTCGGACAATTCCATCTCCATTTTCAGCCATTCGGCTGAAACTTTCCAGCGTTGCCAAATCAACAAAAAGAGCATTGCTACAATGGCGGTAATGGCAATTTGCAACCACATTTCCAGACCTCAAGGGGTCACTCGGCGACTATCGCGAGGGAAGGGGATGACCTCTCGAATGTGATCGGCTCCAGCCAACCAACTGCAGACTCTGTCAACCCCTAATCCGAATCCACCATGGGGGACTCCGCCATATTTGCGAACATCAATGTAAAATTCGTAAGGCTCACGAGGCGTCCCCTCCTCATCAATTCGCTCGAGGATTTCAGTTTCTGACCAAGTTCGCTCACCACCACCAATAATTTCCCCATATCCCTCAGGGGCGAGCAAATCATGGCAAAGGACATATTTCGGGTCATCAGGATCTGGCCGGTGGTAGAATGGTTTGGCAATTCGAGGATAGTGTGTAAGGAAATGGGGTACGTCGAAATCTTGTGTGAGTACTTTTTCTTTCGAATAGTCCAAATCTTGCCCCCATTCGATGTCTACGCCCATTCCTTGTAGCGTTTCGACAGCCTCATCATATCGGATTCTCGGATATGGATTATCGGCATACCGTGCAATCAAATCCAAATCGCGACCAAGTGCAGATAGTTCATCAGAACGTTCATCGAGAAGTGTTCGGGCAATATGCCGAACAACACCTTCACCATGTATCATTACATCATCATTACCCGCCCACGCGATTTCCATTTCCGCATGCCAAAATTCAGTCAAGTGCCGACGAGTCCTACTCTTCTCAGCACGGAATGAGGGGGCAATCGTGTACAATCTCTCCAATGCAGGCATTGCCGCTTCGGCATAAAGTTGCCAAGATTGTGTAAGGTATGCCTTGCGACCGAAATATGGGACCTCAAACAAAGTTGAGCCACCTTCGACTGCACCTGCAACAAAGTTGGGGGCATGATATTCTGTGAAATCTCGCCCGCGGAAATATCCGTGAATTGCTCCGAACACTGAAGATCGAATTTTCAACATTTGAGTCATTCTTGCCGTCCGCAGGTAAAGATGGCGATTGTCCAGCAAAAATTCAGTTTCGCCGCCATCTGCATTGGCCATTGCACTCTCTGTTATTGGGAACGGATTTTCGGGATTTACTGGACCTACAATCGTGGCCGAGTCGACAACAAGTTCGTGACCACCTTCACTTCTTTCATCAACATTTACGATTCCTGTAACAATGATACTGGTTTCAATCAAGGCTCCAGCCAATGCTTCAAATGTTTCATCACCGACATCCGCTCTTTTGGCTACACATTGAATTCGGCCAGTACTGTCGCGAAGTACAATGAATCGGATTTTGTTGGAGCCGCGAGTTCGATTGACCCACCCCTTCAACTCAATACGTTGACCGTCATGGTCACCAGATTGAACTTCACCGATGAAGATATCCTTCTGCATCAAGAAGCCTCCAAAGGGGTCGAGGATGGCTCAGCATTTCAATGCCTCCGGTCGCCGTAGTGTGATTCCACCTTGTAAATAGGGTCAAGGATGTAGGCGGGCGCTAGGGGGTTCGAACCCCTGGCCTACGGGTTAAGAGCCCGTCGCTCTACCTAGCTAAGCTAAGCGCCCAACCCGTCCACTGGCCATCCCTCTAAGAGTGTAGCGCTTGTTAGATGTGTCACAGCCGCGCAGTCGGCTTCCGAATCAATTCGCATCCACCTGGTGCTGCAAGAACAACAATATCTGCTGTATTTGTGAATAGGCCAACTTCAACTACGCCAGCAATTGCTCGTAAATCTGCTTCAAGTTGAATTGGATCAGAAATTGTAGCACCGAAATGAGCATCTACGATTGGATTCCCGTTGTCGGTTAGATATTCAACACCACGCAGTTCCACGGGTCCAGAACAAATCGCCTCAATCCGTCGCTTTGTTTGTTCCCACCCATAAGGGTTCACTTCGATGGGAAGTGGGAAAGCTCCCAATACATCGACACGTTTGCTCGCATCCGCGACAACAATCATCCCCCCGCTAGATTCTGCAACGATTTTTTCACGCAATAGTGCACCACCTCCCCCTTTGATGAGATGTAAATCATTGTCGAATTCATCGGCACCATCTATCACCAAGTCGAGGTGGTTACATTTGTCCCAATCAAGCATAGGTATGCCTTGTTCTATAGACAATTTTTCTGTTGCATCAGAGGTGGGAATACCAGCAATTTGGAGATCTTCTTCACGTATTCTCCGACCCAATTCTAGAATTGTATATTTGACAGTGGATCCAGTTCCGATTCCAATGCTCATCCCATTTTCAACAAAGGCGCATGCAGCAATCCCTGCATCCTCTTTCATTGCCTCTTTCTCCTCGGCGGTAAACTGGCTCATTGACATGGGCTCGTCCGATAAAGGGCATATCCTTTCGCACTGTGGGCAAATCCCAACCGCCCCTATAGGGGCGTCGATGGATTCAAACACTTCCAGTATTGTCGCTCCGCCATGCGCACCGAGCGTATGCCATGGGCGATACCCCTCATCCTTGCCTTTCTCATGTTGGGCATGAGCATGACAATGTTTGTCCAAGCGCCTGAAAACGCACTTTTGGACTCAGACAGTTCATGGGAAGTCGGTCTGAACGAACCGACCACTGCTGCCATTCAAGTTGCAGGAGGTGCGTCTTCAGCCCTCAAGGCAGAAGTTCCGGTTGCTCATACTGTCGAATCCATCGACCTTTCACTTTCACCAGATGCACTTGCTTACAGTGATGGTTTTTCTTGGGCAGGTGAATCGGATTGGAATGCATCAGGTGCTCAGTTAGATCGAATCAATGTCAATATTTCTGAAGGTATGCAGTTGCTACCTCAAGAATGGGTATGGGATTTCGAAAATACCAACCATGGTTGGACATTACAATCTTCAGGAGGTTGGGCCAGAGGATATGATTCGACATTGGGTGCTACCGGTGGAGTTCATGGTGGGACGAAGGCGATTTACACTTACAATGGAAATTACCCCAATTACATGTCGGGTACTCATTGGGCAACAAGCCCAGCCATTGATTGTTCAGGATGCAGTGGCACTTGGAATCTGCAATACTGGAAACGCTTGGGTGTGGAATATCATTACTATGACCACGCCTATGTCCAAGTCAAGAATGCGCAAGGAAGTTGGGTCCAAATCTATTCAAACGTTGGTTCTGTTTCTGATTCATCATACCAATTGGTGACTCACAATATTGCAAACTATGTCCAAAATAACCCCGCATTCCAGGTTCGCTTTGGGTTGGGATCCACCGATGGTTCTGTAACTTACACAGGTTGGAATGTAGACGATGTTTCAATTTCACCAGCCGGCGGTGGGGGTGGTGGCGAAGAAGCAAATTGGACAAGTGCGCGTTTTGGACCGGGTATCACTGGAACACATGGCATGGAAGGAGAGCGATATGGGATCACCTCAATTGATGCAACCATTCCCAACGGTGCTGATTTGCGACTATCTGTCCTAGATGGAGTTTCAAAAACACCAATTCCTGGATATTCTGATTTAGAACCAACTTGGGTCGACCTAGGGTCAATTGATCCAGAAAAGCACCCCAGCCTTCGCCTCAAGCTGTATTTTGATGCAAGAGGCGGGGCTTTGTCTCCAATTGTCCATGAGATTCACATGAATCATCGATATGGCACATCATTCTCCTCGAACCCAGCGGATGCTGGGTGGTCGATGAATTCCATGAGTTGGAACAATGGCCAAATCACTGGCTCAAACGGTGCATCTGCTGTATCCCCTGTTTTCACATCTCATCGGGCTATTACTCAAATGCAATTTTCCACATCATCTTCTGGATCTTACACCCTCGAGGCATCGATTGATGACGGTGCATGGCAAACGGTTTCCCCTAGTGGGATATCCGCGTTCTCAGATTACGGCAGTTCAATTCAAATTCGAATTACATGTAGTGGTTCATGCAGCCTCACGGATTTGACACTAGAGATTCTTGGCGGACATTTACCGACAGATCCGAGTTTTGACATTGGTCAGGATGGTTGGTCGGAATGGAACATCTCACACCCACACATTTCCAATTGGGGGTGGCAAGACCGATTCACAAATGGTGACTTGTCCACCGATATGTCCTGGGTCGCTTCCGGGCAGAAACAAATTGGTCTGTTATTGCCAAAGAGTGGTTTGGAATCATTTTCAGTCGATTTGGATCCATTTTCTACGACCCAACCTGTAGACATATCCTTGACACTTGGTTCCACTACAATTGCGACAAAGAGTATCGGATTCACCAGTCAATCAGAATCCTTTGTCCTCACATCTTCTGATATCCAAAACCTCAATGTTGAACTGACCAACGCCTCTACTTTCTGGGGTACTGGAACCGGAATTGAATATGCGATTGCAACCCTCGATGTACAGGGGACCTCGGGTTCTCTACGCGTAGGAGGATTGTCAGCAATTCATCGACCCGTGGTAGATTTGTCATTCACAGTAGATTCGGCATTTGTCATGTCAATGAACCAAGCACTTCCGAGTGCCCAAATTCAATCACAACACCGCATGGTCCCATTGACACTACAATCCAGCACACCGGGTTCATTTATCGGGACAATTACTGATTTGGTCACCTCGCAAAACGTCGCTCTCGATTCTGCTCAATTGAACAATTTCTCTCAATGGGCGCCTGTGACACCATCTTGGCAATGGATGGAATTAGCGCTCAATTATTCTTGGACAGAAGGGGTGCCCGATCATTTGTCGGTAACCGTTGAGACAGATGGTGCACGTGCTTTCTACGAATTTCCAGTTGATGGTTCAACATTCCTGATGACACGGATGGATGGAGCCACAATAGCCCCCTTGCAATTCAAGGATTCAAGTGGTGGGGCCATATTTTCTCAGGGCAATCAAAACCTTGCCGTCACCTTACCTTTCCAAACTTCTGCTAGTCTTGAAGATTCAGACCAGTTCAAGATTAGTGCTTCACTGTACATGACTGATGGCGCACCTTCTCCACCTCATATTGAGGTTGCAGGACAATCCAGCCAAGGTATCGAAAATGATGTGGAGATTTCAGGTTGGGATGTCTACAATGAATTGGGCAACATTATCCCCGAATCGATGTCATATTTGCGCTCAAGTAGTCCAATTGCGGTTGAGGTCTCACTTGGATTTGAAGGTCTCTTTTCGGTTTTCGGACAAGGACATGAGGCAATAAATCCCCGTACTGGTGACGTACGTGTTCACCTGTTGGAAAATGGTGCTGAGAAAATGAATACGACAGTCATTGACGAAGGCGTCGCACGATTTGACTTTAGTACACAATCGGGAACAGGTAATGCCACCTTTTCAATTGAGATTGAACCGTTGGCAGGTCAAGAATTTATCACAAATATTCCAATGAATCGTACCTTCACCGTGGATTCACTAAATCCACAGGTGATTGGACAAAACATCGCACAATTCGATCACCGTTTACCCTCACCCAACCAATTGATTCAATTGGAAATTTATGACCGTCCTGTTTTGCCAACTGATCTCACATTGATGGTTTGGAGAGAATGGGTGGATGACAACAATGTAATGGAGTCATC
>JAQXFF010000021.1 GCA_029250425.1 Candidatus Thalassarchaeaceae archaeon
ACCATCGAAATGGATTCAATTGCAGGTATCTGGCAGTCTTCTACGTCCATAAACGCATAGAATGCCTCTTTGGTAACCATCGCTTCAATCACCCCATCCTCACTCATGCTGAGTTCGAGAATCCCAAGATCCTCCAGGTCAGATACCTGTTCGTTACTCTGTTCCGCTGATACACCTGCGCCCAAGGAGGCGAAGGCAAGCAGCATAGTTCCCAATATACAATATGTGCGCTTTCCAAACATCATTCTGTATTTGTCTGAAGAAGTATATCAAAGAAAACATGGGGGTCCCGGGAATGCCCCTCTTTCCAATCGTCATTCGCAGTGAGAAAGTGTTAGGTTCATTCTGTGCAAGGGCTGTTCATGGTCGGGCTAAAGGATACGCAAGGCCGTCCTTTGCGGGACTTGCGAATCTCGGTTACTGACCGTTGCAATATGCGTTGTCGATACTGTATGCCACGCGAAGTGTTTGGAAGTGACTTCGCCTTCTTGAGTAAAATCGATATTCTGACCTATGAGGAAATCGATCGTCTCGCAGGTTTGTTCATTTCATTGGGGACTGAAAAAATCCGACTCTCAGGTGGTGAACCTTTGCTGCGCAAAGATTTACCCGAACTGATTTCGATGCTCGCCCTTCGAGATGTTGAGATTGCGATGACCACCAATGGTGTGTTGTTGCCACGATACGCTCCAGCATTGTCTGCCGCAGGTCTTGACAGAGTTACAGTGAGCTTAGATGCCTTGGATGAAGCTACGTTTGCAGCGATCACCGATTCAGGTCACACAGTTGCTGCAGTATTGGCTGGAATTGAGGCAGCAGAATCCGTTGGACTGGGACCAATCAAAATCAACACTGTGGTCAAAAGAGGCACGAATGAGGATGAGTTATTGACACTTGTTGAGCGCTTTTCATCACGTGATATTGCAGTTCGGTTCATCGAATACATGGATGTAGGGACAACCAATGGATGGGCCATGGAAGATGTGGTGACTGCTGCTGAAATACGAAACTTGCTTTCAGAAGTGGAACCCCTTGAAGCCCAATATCCGGGAGAGGTTGCCAAACGATATCGCTTGCCTCAAGGGGGTGAAGTGGGTCTGATTACCAGTGTGACTGAACCCTTCTGTGGCGACTGTACTCGTGCACGATTGTCAGCAGATGGACACCTCTACACTTGCCTGTTTGCCAGTGAAGGATTGGACTTGTTGACTCCAATACGCGAAGGAGCAAGTGATTCAGAAATTCTTGCCCTGATCGAATCCTGTTGGTTGGCACGAGATGATCGTTACTCTGAGATCCGCACAGAATCTTCTCCCACGCGTACGCGCGTAGAGATGTCCTACATCGGTGGCTAATCAAAACAGGATTCGGTAACCTCAAGCACGACAGGCCAGGGCGCATCGGTGCGAATTGCTGGAGCGCCCCATCGAGCGGTGGCTGCCTTGAAACCAGCAGCCTGCAAGCCCGTGATCAACCCAGCAATCTTGGGTGGGCCATTCACATCACAGAATTTTGGCAACATGTCAGTAATGATGAGTGAAGGCGTATCAGCGAGTTCCGCTTCACCCACCAAATGTCGAACAGCTGGCTCAGCCTCGTCACCGCAGAGAGCGGTTGCTCGCTCGGCCGTCATCGAAGCCAATACATCTTGGTCAAACAACGGTCCCGTCCAAAGTGGCCCAGAGATTCGCCAATCGTCACGACGGACTGGATGGCTAAATGGAAGCAAGCAGAACGGTTGTTCGCCCTCACTTCCTTGAGGATGTATTCCAGCATCTGTTGCAGCCTGTAATTCCTCTGCGGTGGGGGAGGCCACTCGCCATCCAAGTTGCTCTTCCAGCACATTTGCAGCTTGGATTGAGCGATGAACCTTGACCGATACCCGGATGTGATGAGAATCCCAGGAAGACAAGAGTGGCATGATGCAACGATCATGCTGGGCTGCGGTTCTTGCAACGGTCGCCATGAGAAGTCTCAATGCTGAATCATGTGCCATTTCATCCGTCCGAATTTTGGCGCCATAACGTCGCAGGCACGCGCTCGCCGAGGACCCCGTCAGGGCTGCAGTATCCGTTGCAGTGATTTCCATCACGGCCCTCCTTGCACTGGATTGCATGGCAGAATCAAGGAATGGAACAGGGGAACCAAATGGATCAATGTCAACCCATTGCCATCCTGAAGAGAGTAATACTTGGCGCGAATCTTCGTTTCGAAATTCAGCGCTAGGACAATTCTCACGCGCATATTCTAGTGCTTCTTCATCGAGGTCCGCACCGACCAATAGCAATCGTTCAGCCTTTTCTTTTGGCAATTCTGTCAGCCATCGATTCATACGACTTCCTGTGGCACAAAGAGCATCAAGTGTGTGAATATGCGGCTTGTTGAACCACTCGGTATCAAGCACATAATCCATCAATAACACACTTCGAGTTCGACAATCGGCCATGGCAGGATTGTGAAACGCTGAACGATGAGCCCGATCAGCAGGACCCTTTCCATGTCGTTCCATTTGTTTCTCAGTCCGCCCATCCTTTGCAGGGGGTAATCGATGCTGGGTCCGCCCTTCAAGGACGATTTCAGCTTCAGTCAATGAATCACCTCAGTAGTGCTCGAAGACAATATCGGAATTGCAATGTGTGACCTTGTGACCATGGTCGCGAACTTCGCCAACCACTTGGGTCCCTTCAAGACGAGATGTGACCCATTCACAAACAGTGTTCGCGTGTACAGAATCTACAACCAATACCATGCCCATTCCGAGATTGAATGTTCGAGCCATTTCTCTATCAGAAATTCCACCTGTTGATTGTATCCAATCAAATTCTGGTAACGTAGGCAATGGGTTTTCGATATGCCAGCCAAGTGAATCATGAAGTCTTAGTAGATTGGATAGTCCTCCACCTGTGACATGGCAAATACCGTGCAGTGCATCGGCAGGACAAGGTCCATTTCCTGCACGGCAAGCATCGATCAGGTCCGTAACTGGATCGACATAGATTCGGGTTGGGTTGAGCAGAACTTCTCCGAGTGTGATGTCACCATCACCCATTCGGATGATGTCACGCCCTGGATAGTCCGTGTCAAATGGAGCCGAATCAGTGTATGAAAGACCACTCAATTCGACAACCTTTCGCACCAATGAAAATCCATTGGAATGCACACCACTTGCGGGCAATCCAATCATGACATCACCAGCACCAATATTGGCACCAGTAATGGCAGCACCCTTGGGCAACCAGCCTAAGGCAGTACCTGACAAATCCAATTCAGTTACAATTCCGGGCAGGCTTGCAGTCTCCCCTCCGGCAAGTGTGACTCTTGCAATTCTACAGGCTTCAGCCAGGCTTGCACCTATGGCTGCGTGTTGTTCAGGATCAGGTTTTGGAACAGCAATGTAATCGACAAATGCAATGGGTTCTGCCCCTACGCAAAGTAGGTCATTGACATTCATGGCCATGCAATCAATCCCCACTCCACTCCAGTGATTCATCATCGAAGCGATTTGCAATTTGCTGCCTACACCATCTGTAGCCAATGCGAGAAGATTGTCTCCAAATTCGATGAGGCCACCAAATCCTCCGGGCAAATCAACGGGTGCGCCGGGTGTGCCAGCTACTCGGACTGACCGCGAAAGCGCTCCGACCAGAGATGCGACTGAAGCCCCTTCAAGGTCGATGTCGACACCACTACTGGCGTAGTCCAGCCCATCAGGTTGGTCACTCATCACTTAATGCGAATCGCATCCACCCCTTCAGGCTGTCGTCAGCAATAGTTTCTCTCTATGAACAGGGTCGCAGCAGACTTCATACCCCGACCCACCCCCTCCGGGGGTGCGGAAGTGAAGTGATGACCACGCAACGACGACTCCTCGTACTGCTAATGACAACCCTCATGCTCGGCACCGGTTTTGCTGGGTGCCTTGGTGGTGATGATGGTGGAGATGAACCTGAGAACAATACCGAAAATGGTGGTGACACGGGTGGAGATACGACCTTTGTCGATTCAGACGGGGATGGAATTGTCGATCTTCTAGACCAGTGTGCAGATACTCCTGCTGGTGCTGAAGTTGATTGGTCAGGATGTCCTGAAGCTGCTGATACAGATGGCGATGGCGTCATTGATGATAGTGATGATTGCCCAGGCACAGTCGCAGATGCTGAAGTAGATGCCAATGGTTGTGAGATTGTTTACGATACAGATGGTGATGGTGTAGAGGATGGCCTAGATGCTTGTCCAGGTACATTGTCTGGAATCGAAGTAGATTCCAATGGTTGTGAAGTTGTTTACGATGCAGACAACGATGGCGTGCCCGATGCAGATGATGATTGTGCCAATACAGAAGATGGTGTTGAAGTGGATGCAAATGGCTGTGCTGTTCCACAAGACAGTGATGGCGACGGTGTCCTTGATGACAACGATCAGTGTGCGGATACTCCTGCTGGAATCACGGTCGATGAAAACGGTTGTGAAATTGTCATAGGTCCAGTTGTCGAAGTCAAAATAGGTGTTCTAACCCCTCGTACAGGAGACAATGCACATTTGGCAGAGGGTCTAGAAAATGCGGCACAGATGGCCATTGATGACATCAATGCTGCTCAGAGCGCTTACGAATTTTCCCTTGTTTTCTTTGACACGGAATCTTCAGGTTCGAAAGGCAGTACAGGGGCCTGGTCTTTGATTGAAGGAGACGGTGTCTCAGGAATCATTGGTGGTGCCTCGTTGTCAGTGTTGGATAACGCGTTTTCACCCCCTCCCAATCAACAACAAGCAAAGCCAATCGAACATCAAATTCCATTCATAACACCATTTGTCGCGGATGGTGATTTTGAAGAAATTTCAGACGACGATCTCATGTGGAGAGTAATTCCCAGTGTATCCGATAGTGCAAATGGGGCGTTGATGTGGTCCAACATTTACGAATTGACCAATCTAGCAGTCATCTACGAAGACAATGGATACGGCCGTTCATCAGAGAGAATATTCTCAGATTCTTATGATGAAAGCAAAATCTGTGCAACTCTATCCTATCCGTCAAATCCAAGCGCAGCCCAACTTGAGGATGTTCGTGATGAAGCTGTGGATTATGGCTGTGAGAATGCAGTTCTCCTCTCAAAGGACACTGATGCAGCGATCTTGATTACGAAAATTAAGGGCGCAATACCAGATGCACAAATTGTCACATCTCATCAATCAGGTTATGCTGAGTTCCCTGAACTATTGGCTCCTAGTGTCCGCAATCTTGCGATGGGTGTTGTCGGTGCGAACGCTTCGGTTTCTTGGGTATCCCCCCTTCTATCTGGTTTTGAAAATGACTATCTGTCCTTGTTTAGTTCGTCAGCACCCGCACATGCAGGTTCAACCTATGATGCGACTATGATCATGCTTCAAGCCACCATCCAAGCCGGTTCAAGCACCGGTAGCGACATCAAAGCCGCCATCCCATCAGTGGGTTCCAACTATGTAGGAATCAGCGGAACCATTTCTTTCGATTCATTTGGAAACACACCTGAAATGCTGTATGATTTGTTCCGATTTGAAGATGCAGGAGATCTTGATGATGATGGAGAAGTTGACATGTCCTTTGAGGAGATGGGATACTGGGATTCACGGAATGGCATATCCTCACAATGTAGGTCCAATGCAGGTACGGTTGTTATCGGAATGCTCAGTCCACAGACAGGCATCCATTCCCCCTATGCGCAAGGTGAAGAAAACGGTGTTCAATTGGGCGTAGATCTGCTCAACATCAATCAGCGTGGTACCTGTTTTAGTTTGACCATTGCAAACACACAATCAACACAGGCAGGCGCAGCAAGTGCAATGCAAGATTTGGTGAATGCTGGCGTCATTGGTGTAATCGGTCCTCATTCGACTGAGGAAGCTCTTGGAGCATTGGTGGTTGCCGAATCAAACAAAGTACCGATGATTACGTTCGGTGCATTCTCAAATGAAGCGATGGACAGCGCATGGGCCAATTGTGGAGTGGCCTGTACACCAGCAGATTATGGATATCTTTGGCGAGTATCACCTAGTCAAGATCACCATGTCTCAGCATTATCTGCCCACATCTCAAATGGCGGGTATTTGAATGTCGCCATCTTGAATGATAACGGTAAGGACAACACCGCAATTGCCACAGCACTCAGTACAGCCCTTGGGAGCACTTGTTCGGAACAATCATTCCCCGCAGGGCAAACAGATTTCAGCACAGAGATTTCCGCATTGTCTAGTTGCGATGTTGTTGTGATATTGGCAGAATCGACAGATGGTGCAGCTATTCTGGCAGAGATTCACTCACAATCGCTAACCATTGCCAAGATTGGTGGCCATGGAATGGGTGACCTCTCTATGGAGGATACAGTTTCAGATCCTGCACATCTAGCAGGTT
>JAQXFF010000022.1 GCA_029250425.1 Candidatus Thalassarchaeaceae archaeon
GACCAATCTATTGCACTCTCATACCGTAATTCTGATACATCTCCATCTTGCCCGAGCATTTTCCATAGCCGTTGTGCACTAAATGGCAAGAATGGTTGGCTGGTGATGGCCAAAAAGCGGGCCAACCTCCACCCAAATGCCAATTTAGCCAAACTTTCAACTGATTGCGATGAATTCGATTGAACCTCTTTAATCGCTACCCAGGGAGCAGCTTTCTGAATCATTTGGTTACCATATTGTGCAGCTGACATTACATGTCGTAGTGCTTCCTTGTACCTATGTCGATTTAGGCTCTGATTTATTTGGACATATATTTCTTCAAGTCGGTTCATTTCATCCTGACATAAGTCCAATTTATCATAACTGATGAGGGGATTATCAGGATGAGCAATTGATTCATCAATCGCACCTAATTTATTGCCCAGGCTCATGATTCGATTGACATAATTACCATATGTCCCATTGAGTTCTGAATTTATTTTCTCAACGAAATCCGGCCAATTGAAATCTGTATCGTGGTTCTCTGGCATATTGATACTAAGATAGTAACGAAGGGTATCTGGATCAAACCGCTCTAGGAAGGAGGGTAGCCATACCGCATGTTTCCGACTCTTGCTAAATTGCCCCCCTGCCAACATTAGATATTCCATTGCAGGTACATTCGCCGCAAGTGCCAAGTCGCCTGGGCCAGGCATGGAAACAGAATCATCTGCGCCCAATCCATTGTTTGCATGATTTAGCCCCATGATGAGTGCGGGCCAAATGACAGTGTGGAACGGAATGTTGTCCTTGCCTAGGAAATATAGGTGCCTAGGTGATACCCCGTCATCTGAAATACACCACCATTTTCGCCAATCAGTATCATTTGCATATCGCTGAGACCAAATGCGAGCACAGGTGTAGTAACCCTGAACGGCTTCAAACCAAACGTATACACATTTTCCATCCCATTCATTTCCATCAAGAGGTAGAGGAATACCCCACTCCAGATCACGTGTTACGGCACGAGGGCGAAGGCCCATGTCCAACCATTGTTTTGTCATGGCACGGACATTTGCCTTCCATACATTCGACCTTTCAGTCGCGTGTTTTTCAAGTACTTCTTGAAATCGATCAAGGCGATAGAAAAAATGCTCAGTGTCACGAATTTCAATTTCAGCCCCAGGATTCATTTTTGAGCGTGGATTGAGTAATTCATGTGATTCGTATGTTGTTCCACACTCATCACATTGGTCGCCACGAGCTCCATCTTCGCCACAATTTGGGCATTCACCTTCGACATAGCGATCTGGCAAAAATCTACCCCCGTCTTCACGGATTTCGTAATATTGTTGCATTGTTTTTTGCTCAAACAAACCAGCTTCAAATAATGAAGTGAAATTATCTTGAACAAATTGTTTGTGGTCAGAGTCACTGGTTCTATTGAACAATGCTCCACCATATGCAGCACCACGAAGGTCGATATTTGGCTGCCACATGCATCCGAGGTCAAGCAATGCCTGAGTATTTGTCGCATGGTATTGATCAACAACCTGTTGGGGGCTGATGCCCAATGTTTCCGCTGTTACTGTGATTGGCGTACCGTGTTCATCTGAACCAGAAACCATCAGCACACGGTTACCCTGAGCACGTTCGTACCGTGCATGGATATCTGGCGGTAGGTAGCAACCGGCAACATGCCCCAAATGTAGTGGACCATTCGCATACGGCCATGCTACACAGATGAGAACATGTTCGTCGGACATAGAAACCCTCATTCTTCACCTTGTTCCACAGATTCACCGGTGG
>JAQXFF010000029.1 GCA_029250425.1 Candidatus Thalassarchaeaceae archaeon
AGATTAGACCAAAACGTTCGTGATTCACGGGCATCTTTTAGTCAATCATTAGCCATTCTAAAAGAGGCAAAGAAACTGCGCCCTGACATCCTTACTAAGACCAGTTTGATGGTTGGTGTTGGGGAGACTGATGATGAAATCGAGGAAGCATTGGTAATGCTAAGAGAAGCCGATGTTGATATCATCACCCTAGGACAATATCTTAGCCCATCATGGAAACATTTAGCGGTTGACCGTTTCCCAACTCCTCAGCAATTTGCAACATGGGATGGATCGGCCCGTGAAATCGGTTTCAAAGCAGTCGCAAGCGGGCCACTTGTACGGTCATCATATCGAGCAGGTTTGCTACTCGCGGAAGCAAATGGGGGGCAGCCAGTTGCAACTCTTACAGCCCCGGGAGCGGCTGTATCCAATTTATCTTCCAGCCCATCTAAAGATGGGCAACCATGAAAATCATCATAGTCGGAGCAGCGTGAGGTAGAACCATGACGGGGGACGAGCCGGGGTGCGACTTGGATGGATTCACAGTTCCTGATGCACCTAGCCGACCTGGAGAAGAGGCACATTTTGAACCCTGGACATACACACCTGGGGATTTGAGTCAACCCGATCCAAAAACCTGTACATCCGAAGATACCACTGACCACGCTGAAGGCTTGATTAGAGTTCTTGATGATGAAGGAGTTGCAAGCGGAGCATGGAATCCAAATCTAAGTGTTGATGAATTACACCTTGGACTTGAGCAGATGTGTCGTCTGCGAATATTTGACGACCGCATGATGAAGATGCAAAGAACGGGGAAACTCTCCTTTTACATGCGGTCTCTTGGTGAAGAAGCAATTGCAATTTCACAAACAATGGCTTTGCAGGACCACGATTGGTTATTCCCAACATATCGCCAACCGGGTTGTCAATTTGTACGCGGTAGAAGTATGGTTAGCATGATAAATCACTGCATTGGTAATGTAGAGGACAATGTCAAGGGTAGGCAAATGCCTGTTCACTATACTTACAAAGATGGGTACTACATCTCAGTTTCAAGTCCTGTTGGAACACAATTTTCTCAGGCAGTAGGTGTTGCAATGGCAAGTGCCTACAAAGGGGAAGACCAAGCCACAATCACATGGATAGGAGATGGAGCTAGCGCTGAAGGAGATTACCACTACGCAGTTAATTTTGCAAGTGTTTTCAAGCCACCAGTTATCTTGTGCGTTGTCAATAATCAATGGGCAATTTCAACTCACAAGAATTTCGCATCGGGTGGAGAAAATTTTGCTACACGCGCACTACCTTATGGCATACCATCGTTAAGAGTAGATGGAAATGATTTCTTGGCTTTGTACTCAGTAACACAATGGGCAAGGGAAAGAGCTTCTGCAGGAATGGGTGCAACCCACATTGAAATCCTAACTTATCGAACAGGCGCACATAGCAGCAGTGATGATGCTAGCCGTTACCGGCCGGCAGATGAACATGATTATTGGCCAGGTGGAGACCCAATTGACCGCCTCAAGAATCATCTTATTTTGAATGGAGATTGGAGCGAAGAGCAACATTCTGAACTTGAGCAGCGTCTTGATGAAGAAGTTGTAGCAGCCTACAAAGAAGCAGTTACTCACGGTGACCTTGCCAACGGACCTTGGCCACCAGCAAGCACCATATTCACAGAAGTTTACGAAGAAGTGCCTTGGCACATCCAAGAACAACGAGAGGAGTTAGGAAAGTGAGGTGATTGTTATGACGGAAATGAATATGATACAATCATTGAACAGCGCTCTTGATAATCTATTGGAATCAGACCCAAATGTCCTCATTTTCGGTGAAGATGTTGGCTATTTTGGAGGCGTATTCCGAGTCACTGATGGTCTGCAAGAAAAACATGGGGCAAAACGGGTTTTTGACACACCTCTTGCAGAAGGTGGAATCGCTGCTATCGCGTTTGGAATGGGACTCAATGGACTACGTCCTGTAATGGAAATACAATTCGCCGATTACATATTCCCTGCTTACGACCAAATCGTAAATGAAATGGCAAAACTACGGCACCGAAGTGGTGGGGAATTTAGCACCCCCGTAACTATTCGAACCCCAGCAGGAGGAGGGATCAAAGGTGGCCATCACCATTCACAATCTCCGGAATCCCAATTTACCCATACCCCTGGGATCAAGGTAGTTTACTGTTCAAATCCCTACAGTGCTAAAGGACTTCTAATCAGTGCTATTGAGTGTAATGACCCAGTTGTTTTCTTTGAACCAAAAAGGTGTTACCGCGGACCATTTTATGGAGACCCACACAATGTTCCAACTTGGAAAGGGCACGAGTATAGCGATGTACCAGAAGAGCACTATACCATCCCACTAGGAGAAGCAAATCTGACTATGGAAGGAGATAAATGCACAGTTATTGCTTGGGGAGCAATGGTCCACGTTGCCGAACAGGGAATCAAAGATTCAGGCATCTCTTGTGATTTAATTGATTTACAATCTCTAGTCCCTTGGGATCGAGACGCCGTGGTAAATTCAGTAAAGAAAACAGGTCGTTGTGTGATTGTACACGAAGCACCCAAAACTAGCGGTTTTGGTGCTGAAATGTCAGCAAGCGTGCAGGAGCGATGCTTCTACCATCTTGAAAGCCCTATTGAGAGAGTTACGGGATGGGATACACCTTTCCCACACAGCACAGAATGGGATTATTTGCCAAGCCCACAGAGAATTGCTGAAGCAATAAAGAGAACACAGGAGGATTAAACATGGGGATTTATGCTTTCAGATTACCCGATATCGGAGAAGGAGTTGTTGAAGGCGAAGTCGTGCAATGGCACGTTGAAGTCGGAGCAGCGGTTGATGAAGACGATGCGTTGATTGATGTGATGACTGATAAGGCAACAGTCACCATCCCAAGTCCTGTTACTGGAAAAATTCTGTCAACAGTTGGTAAGCCCGGAGAAATCATCGCTGTAGGTGCTGT
>JAQXFF010000043.1 GCA_029250425.1 Candidatus Thalassarchaeaceae archaeon
TCAGATTCAAGTGGAACACTGACCAATGGGGATACAATCATGATTATTGGCGACACAAGTGTAGACTGGACTCACGTTCGCCTACACTCAACCTCTGCAGATGCTTACAGTGATGAGAACCCAATGCTGACGCCTGGATTCACAACCATACTTGGTGCGCTCTCATTAATGGGTGCAGCAATGATCGGTCGCAGAGACTAATCAAGCAGAACGGCTGGAGATTTCAGCCTGAATGCTCGCGACAAAATCAGCGATGGCCACGCCATTGACCTGCTCACGGTCTGGTCCCATGTAGGATACAGTGCCGCTGTTTGCTTCCTCGTCTCCTAGGATGAGTAGGTAGGCAGGGCGCATGGCACGATGGGTTCGCAACTTCTTGCCAATGGTATCATCGCTGGTATCCACTTCAACACGGACGTCCGCTTCTCTCAGAGCGGCGCTGACTTGGTTAGCATAGTCGATGTGTTTCTCTGAAATTGTGAGGATATGGGCTTGTGTAGGAGAAAGCCATGTGGGGAACATACCGCCAAAGTGCTCGATGAGAACTCCACAGAATCTCTCCATGCTTCCAAACGGTGCGCGATGAATCATGACTGGGCGATGCTTCTCCCCGTCTGCACCAACGTAGTTGAGATCAAATCTCTCGGGTAGATTGTAGTCCACCTGTACAGTTCCAAGTTGCCATTCACGCCCCAAAACATCTCGGACTACGAAGTCAATCTTGGGGCCATAGAAGGCGGCTTCACCTTCTTCTTCGGTAAATGGAACGCCAAGAGCTGCGGCTGCATCTCGACAAGCTTGTTCGGCCTTGTCCCACTTCTCAGGCTCACCGACATACTTGCTGGAGTCCGGGTCGCGCAGACCCACGCGCACGCGATAGTCATCCATACCGAGTGTACCAAAGATGACCTGGACCAATTCGATGCATCCGAGAACTTCCTCAGCGATTTGGTCTTCAGTCACAAACAGGTGAGCATCATCTTGGGTAAATCCACGAACACGGGTCATGCCAGATATTTCGCCTGACTGTTCCCAGCGGTATACAGTACCGAATTCTGCAAGTCGCAATGGAAGGTCACGGTAAGAGCGAGGCTGGCTCGCATAGATTCGAATGTGGTGTGGGCAGTTCATTGGCTTGAGGAGATATCCGTCGATTTCTCCCTCATCCATCCGGTTTGCCAATTCACCGCATGAACAACCTTCACTGGCCAATTTTGACATCAAGTCGCGCTCAACCAATGGTGGATACTGACTCTCCTGATAGTAGGGGTAATGTCCACTGGTTCGATACAGATCGAGCTTGCCAATGTGTGGCGTGTAGACTTGATTGTAACCTTGTCTTCGCAAATGGCTTGAGATAAAATCCTGCAATTCGTTGCGAACGACTGAACCTCGTGGCGTCCACAAAATGAGACCTTGTCCAACCATCTCATCGATGTGGAACAATTGCAAGTCTTTGCCCAACTTTCGATGGTCTCGCTTGGCTGCCTCGCGCATCATGGTCTCGTGATTTTGCAAGTCTTGCTTGGTGGCAAAGCACCAACCGTAGATTCGAACCAAAGATTCGCGTGTAGCGTCTGCTTTCCAGTAACAAGTGCTGGTACTGGTCAGTTTGAACCAGCGAAGTAGAGCGGTTGTGGGCACGTGTGGACCACGGCATAGGTCGACGAAATCACCTTGACGATAAACGGAGGAACCTGCGCCTTCGCCAATCTTGTCATCCATGATTTCAATCTTGAATGGGTTGTCCGCAAACATGCTGCGCAGTGATGCATTGTCATGCTCTTCTCGCTCAACTTTGAGGTTGGCCTTCACCAGTTCCTTCATGCGCTTTTCAATCGCTCGAAGGTCTTCATCGGAAAGAGGATCCATGTGGAAATCGTAGTAGAATCCATTGTCAATTGGTGGACCAATGGTTGGTTTTGCATTTGGATAGAACTCGACGATTGCTTGCGCCAACAGATGTGCGCATGAATGCCGAAGAATGTACAACCCTGCTTCGGATTCTCCCAATATTGGTAGAACCGTTTGGCCATCCGAGAGTTCGTGACTCATGTCCCGTTCAACGCCATCGACAAGGGCTGCAACGGCACCAGATTTGCGACCGTGAACATTGCGAATGACCTCGCCTGCAGTAATGCCTGCGGCGTATTCGTGGGTATCTCCACCGTCGACAACAATGTTGAGCATGGACATAACACTCCTCCTACGGCCCCAATGGGGCCGAATCGGGCATATCAAAGCGATGGCAATAATTCGACCTAAGCAAGGAGTCGTGCGATGATGTCTGCTTTCGTACCACTACTGGGAACGCTGCGTAATTTCGCCAATTCAACCAACATTGCTTTCTTCATTTTCTTTAGGGCTGCTTCATTCGGTAATGGAGCAGGTCCGCTAGAGGCTGGCTCCTCATCAGATTCAGTATCCCATTCAACATCGTCTTGGATGGCAGCAGGGGAATGTTTTGGATCCGTTGCTACGTAAACATCGGCTTTGTCATTCCAATCTTCATTCCAGTTTGAATCCCATGAAGATATGTCGACTTTCTCAAATGTCGGCTCAGCTGGCATGATTGGTTCAGGTGGTGCAAAATGTGCTGTGGGGGATTCCACTGGTGGTTCCGGAGGAGCAGGGGGTGCTGGAGGCAATAGTGCATCCATCGATGGGGCAGCAGGTGGACCCGGGGGAGCAGCGGGTGGACCGGGGGGTGCTGTTGGTGGTCCGGGAGGTGTTGCATCCATCGGAGGAGCCGCAGGCGGACCCAAAGGTGGACCCGGGGGTGTTGCATCCATCGGAGGGGCCGCGGGTGGACTGGGAGGTGTTGCATCCATCGGGGGTGCTGAAGGTGGGCCGAGCGGAGCCGCGGGTGGACCCGGGGGTGAAGCCGGAGGACCACTGGGAGGTGGGCCGGGTGCTGCTCCAAAGACACCGGGTGGTGGAGCGGAAGTGGGCTGACTTGCCGAGACGGGTGGACCGGGGGGAGTTGCTTCCATCGGAGGGGCAGCAGGTGGGCCAGGAGGTGACGCTGGTGGACCGGGGGGCGTCAATAGAGGGTCTGCTACTGGAGGGGCCAAGAGTACTGGAGCCTGTTCAGTGGCCGCAATTGCGAATGCGTCAGCAACGGTTTCAGGTTCCTCTTCCGGCAATGATGCCAACTCATCACTAGCAGCCAACAGGCGTTCCATTTCTTTGGCGAAGATGGAATCAATGTCGTCGGTGTCCTCGTCCGCCATGTGCTGTCGACACCCTCACCTCCCCTTGAAAGGTGTGGCTTCATGAGGTCCTGCCCTAAGGGCAGAATTGATGCCCCTCAAATGCTTGGCATGGGTATGGCACGCCGGATTGGCTTGATTGTGAATCCAGACGCGGGCCTAGGTGGTCGGCTTGGATTCAAGGGCAGTGATGGACGAGCTGCCGAAGCAAGGTCTGCCGGGGCTGAAGATCGTTCAGGACCAAGGATGAGGCTCGCATTAGAGCGCTGTAGCGATCGATTAGAAAATGTCGAAATACTCACTTGTTCGGGCCGAATGGGTTCGGATTGGATCCCCATTAAACACACAGTTGTGTATGAAACACCCGAACAAACTTCCGCTGAAACCACCAGAGATGCTGTTTCAGAACTGTGTAAATCAGACATCGAATTGTTGCTCTATGCAGGTGGGGATGGG
>JAQXFF010000051.1 GCA_029250425.1 Candidatus Thalassarchaeaceae archaeon
CCCATCCATCATCAATAGAGGCATAATTGGATGATAATACGGGGTTGTCGTCAACTCAACTTGACCACTTGCGGCCAGTTCTGAATACATCGGGAGAATGTTCGACATATGTGCCTCTTGAGCATCAAGAACATATGTCAAATCAGTCAATGTGTACTGCCCATTCTGCATGAACAAATCGATTAGGCCCTGATCACGGTGACTGGAGTTGTATTCCCCCTGAACATAGGAGGGGCTGAATTGATAGAGATACCACAACACCTGCAGGTCAAGGAAATCTTGTGAATCAAGCAAAGTATCATCCATGATTGTAGCCGGTTTCAAATTGTGCATCGTCATTCCATACAATTCTGAATAACGTTGACTCGAAGGGAATACCCAACCAACTCGTGAATCCTCAGACGTGACGTTGTAAATCCATCCTGAATTCCAAAATGATTGAAATTGCATCGTATGCAACTCAAGTGTAGTGGCATTTGGATATCCTTCTGAATTCCATGAACGACGAGCAATGTCAGTATGCACATCAAGTACACCATTTTCTGAATAATCAAGTAACTGCTCGATAAAAGATGGAACCAAGTTGTAGGTCACCTTGGTATCTGTGCCTGACAGAATGCCAGGGCTATCGACATATTCAGTCATTGCATGAACACGGACCCAAGGCATCTCAACCATGCCGGTCAACTTGTTCTTGTAATACGGTTGATGTTGGTGGAAAACAATGGCTAGATTCAGTGCATCATCAACCTTCTCAACAGGGGTTTCCAAAGTTTGTATTGCCACATCGGAACTGGGTTGAGATATGGATCGGTTCTCGATTTGATACCAATGGGTGAACGTTTCAGCTCCATTGGCCGAAGCAGGGTTCTCTTGTGGGAATACAGTCCACACATTGCCAACATCTTGCCATTGAGCCCACGCAACAATACCAATGTTTTCTGGAGAATCAATACCATCCCATGGAATTGCAATTTCCGTATTTGGATTGCCAGACCAACCAATCCAGGATGATGCTGTAGACGGGCTGTCAACCCATGCAGTCCCATCATAGGTTTGCAACGATGAATACGAATTGTCCTCAAGCACGAATGCATGATCTGCTGCAAATGGCAGCGTTTGTGACAAATCCCAATTCTTTGACAATGGACTGCCGCCTTCGCTTGTATTCAGATACACAAACAGGTCTGCTCCTTCACTCTCATCGGCCCAATCAGTACCCGACCATCCCAAGAATAGATGTGTGGAATTCCAAGTCATACGAAATGTCACCGCATTGGCATCAGTGGACTGCAATGTATCGCTTGCCCAATCACTCATATCACCATCTAGGACTATTTCATCAGGAGTTGATGCTGAAACCATACCCAGCCAAGCCGGTGCTAGAAATATGGCGACGAGGATGAAAGAAGTCCGACTCATTGCTCCGGCGAGTCCGTTTTACATCAAAGGTTTTCCACCCCCCCGGCCGAAGGCCGGACATGCGTGAGGCGGGGGTGCTATGCCACATCACATCTTTGCCATCTGGAAAATTGGGGCCCGATGCATTCACATTCATCGATTTAATTGCCGAAGCAGGAATGACTGTGTGGCAAGTTTTGCCAATTACACCACCTGATGAACATCGAAGCCCGTATGCATCAACAAGCGCATTCGCAGGGTGGGTCAAATTGTGCGACCCTTCGTTTGAGGAGGACCCTGAACACGATTTGGT
>JAQXFF010000063.1 GCA_029250425.1 Candidatus Thalassarchaeaceae archaeon
AATCTCCCTCTCGGCGCCATCAACCTCTTGAGTAGACAGCCTCAGCGACGGCCATGGAGGTTGTTGTTACCCATGAGGGCGAACGTACTGTGATGACGTTTGAAGAACCCATCAGCATCGCATTTGTCTTGGAAAAAATGGACATTCCACCTTCAACAGTCCTCACCGTGGTTGATGAACAAATTGTACCGCATACATCAACCATCAATGGCGATCTCGAAATTGAACTGATTATTGTTTCAAGCGGTGGTTAATCTTCTCGTCGTTTGAGAATTACCAGTTGAGTATTTTTCTGGAATTTAATTTCGGGTTGGTCAAAGAATTGTGAGTATACGCCATTTAGTATTGCGATATCGTCTCCCGGACGAACGGATCTAGCACCTGTTGGTATGGCAAAAGAATAGGCGACGATGCTGATTGGACCCGTTGCATCTTGAATCGTCAATCTCCATTTTGGTTTTCCAGAACTGGTTCGATTCTTGTGCCAAGTGGTATCTCGAATTGTCATTACACGACCCACTACGCTACCTGCAGTAACCAAGTCGACAATGTCTTCGCCGTCTGCATTTTCAGCGTTGATGATTTCAATCTCTGACAGGTCATCTAGTTCCACACTTGGATTCAGATTCCATTCAGTGGGTCGCCCTCCTTTAATTCGGACATAGGCACCGTTGGCAATTCGCCGAGTGATCCGTTTCGGTTTCGGGAAAAAGCAGTTCTTGATTTCGATACGATCAATGCCCTGTTGTAGATTGAACTTGATCTGAATATTTCCATCTTCATCACTCTGTGGTGATAACAAACCAGTCACCTCTCCGCAAATATCGACACGGGTTCTCAAATCAGTTGCTCTAGTAATTGGCCATTTCCTCCCCGCATGTTGCAAATTTTCCATCGAGGGTAAATCTTGGCGGTCGTCCCCGTTGGGACAGATACTTCGATGATCACAAGAATGGCATCTAGCCAATGGGTTTTCATCGATACCAGTGTGGACCCCACCTGCTTCGAATATTTGTACTGGCGATGGTTCAGCGGGATAATCTTCGATATTGGTGCTACGATTGAGGAATAAATCTTCGTAACTTGTTCGGAGCTGTTTTTCCAGTTCTAGCAAGCGATTTTCATCGGGAGCACTGATTGTTTTGACAGCAGGGACTCCCGCATACCACAATCTCAAATTTTCAACGCGAGTTGTTCGCCCATGTGTTTCCCACCATAACCATGCATAGATTTCGAGTTGTAGCACATATCCTGCCGAACGATCATTGTTCCCCATTGCTGCTTTCAGATCTACAATTGAGATGCTTCCGTCCCAATCATAGACAAAATCATACTCTCCAGCAAACCAATGTTCAGGGTGAATTGAACCTAGGCTGAATGTACCAGCATCAGGGTCGACAAACCAGGGTCGAGCGATTTCCCAGGCTTCCATGAGGGTACAATCACCATTTCCAACGGAAGGGTGTGGTAGAGACCAGTTGTGGGGGTATCCATCTGGAGCAGGCCATTGTGGGCGAATACCTGCTCTAAATTGGGATAGATTTGGCCCTCCATTTTCTGCAAGGCACCTTTGAACTTCTTCTAGGTGGAAATCCAGTGTTGCATTAATCATCGAGATCATTTGTTCATCATCGAAGTCTTCTGCACTCCCAATAGACATGGGGTGGTCCTCAAAATCAGACACATGGCTTTCCCGTACTTCTGGGAAATGGATTTCTGTTCTTGCGCGTGCCCATTTGCGTAGGGAATCCAAATCCTCCACACCTTTTTTCGCTTCAATATCGGGTGCCAAATATCGTTCGGGGTTGTATCGATCCGGTCGATTATCGGAATCCAAGGGCGTTTCTAGAATTTGCCAATCGTCATCTTCAGCCACCAAAATCGGACTTTCTCGAAGGATGCGACAAACTGTATTTTCGACAATATGCCCTCTCATCATTGCAGGAACCTGTGGCCCACGGAGAAATTCAATTCTCTGATGATACCATGACCGGGGGCAGCCTCGATACTGAATGAGGCTTGTCGCTGAAAGTCGCTTGAATTTGCTGACCAACAGCGCGTCATCATCGATAATTTGAACGGGCACGATTCCTTTCCTATCGTTCGACGTCTTTGAACCATGCGGCGTGTTCCAATTCAATTTTCTTCAGCAGGTGTATCGGGCGGTGTACTTTCAACAGTCATTCGTGTATTGCGCGGATCGATGCGCAGTTGCGGGGTCCCTTCACGCCAACCAATTTCCGCAGCCATTAGCCGAATCAAATCGCCGACTCTGAGATTGTCGAATGTTTCGCTCCTCCCTCGCCCAAAAGCAACAACCTCCGTCAACGCGGTTCCATCCCATATGTGGGCGGTTGACATTGACCACCCCTTGCCTTTGGCGTTGGTTCCACTATTGCTGCCACGGCTGATGACCATGCCCGAAATATTTGCTCGAGTGGGTATCAATCCAATACGATTTATTTCCAAATTTTTCGCTTGTTCTTCTGTAAGAATTTGACTATCAGCATCTAGGTAAAGTCGAATCATCCCCCTCCACTGCCCTGGTGCAGCATTGACAATGACTACATTTCCTTGGTGTTGGTGTAATTGAGGGAATTGGTTGACTCCCATCTCTTCGATAACTGCTGTTTTCCCACCGGCTGTGATTGCGGCTCCTACCACTTGATCGCCATAGTGATTCGGCATTGGTCCCCAATGCCCATGCAATGTGCCTTTGACGGTTACACGGCTTGGCAGTTCAGCGATGGTCGAGTAAGGGGGGCCAGCTAGTTTGATTTCGACATTGGGGATGAGTGAATGGAGTGGTTGTTCCCGTCCACCCCTGGGGTAATCACATGTCTGTAAGCCATGACAGATTTCACAGCCCAATCTACCTTCAGTTGAAGGTTGATCAGAATCTAGATGCAAGTCACTCAATGATGTCGATGCCATTTCGCTTTGAATGGCCATTAATCGAATCGATTCTGCTTCTAAATCTTCAATCAGTTCGGCTTCATGAACAAATCCATCTGCAAGATGCCATGAGTTTGCCACTTTAACGACTCCTTCGTCAACGCGATTCTTTGGTTTACTTGGATGTTGACGAGTTTCATACCATAACCATTGGTAAAATCGAAGTTGATGGGCGACACCTGAATGATCTCGTCCCCCTCCACGATTTGCTTTGATGTCTACAATGTGGATATTGCCACGCCATCTGTGTGCAACATCAAGCTCACCTGCAGCCCACCCATCAGGGTGGAATAGACGTTGAGCAGAAACGATTCTTGGGTCCTTTGCCCAAGGTCTTGCAATTTCCCATGCTTCCCACCAAGAACAGGGCTCATCGGCTTCCCTCCATCCAGTGCCTGCACCATCATCCCAGCAAGGTGCCGGGGTTCCAAAAGGATCTCCGCCATTTCGAAATGCCTCAAGATGTGGTCCGCCATTTGCTTCCAAGCATGCAGTGGCTTCCCCAATCTGTAATTTGATTGCATTC
>JAQXFF010000069.1 GCA_029250425.1 Candidatus Thalassarchaeaceae archaeon
GTAGAGGGTGAAGTCGAAGATGTCGTAGCGACGACAGAACTCAGTGAAGTCATGAACGAGATGCCCGAACACGATCTAGATGCATTCCTAGGGGATGTCAAATCTAGACAACATATTTCTGATGAAGATGTTGAACTGACAGCATCTGATGCAAATTTCCGTGAACAAATTTTTGAAATTACTGGCGAAGAAGGTGTTTTACCAGGTCAACAAGTCAATGTCGAAGCAATGGTTGACAACACAGTGGTTGGAAATGAAGTGCGAACTTCCAGCAGTGATTTTACAATTCAGGAAGGTGGTGAACCAGTCTCTCAGATTGATGCTGAATCGGAACCTTCTGCTGAGGAACCTGCACCAAAGCGCCGTGGTGTACGACGTCGAAAGAAGGACGAGTAAGGATTCTTGGGGCCGTCAGACAGAAATGTGCAACCCTCCACGGAAGGCTTGAGGATGCCAATGTCCACTTTACGCAGAAGGACAATGGGTTCCGTCATGGCTCTGCTTTTCGTATCCATGGCCATGCCCGGTTGTCTATCATTGGTTTTGGGTCGGGAAATGATGGAAAGTGCCAGAGGCTTTCCTGAAATTCGAGAGGTACCTACACCTTACGATTTGTCGCATACTTTCGTCATTGATGGTACAGAATTACTTCCTACACAGAGCCAAAAAACACTGTTTGAGGCAATTCCAATTGATGATACAGTCCGTGAAGTCATCATCTATTTTGAAAGCACTGTGAATTACTTCCTCGGTGATGCGGATATCCGATATGTGCACGTTGAGTTATTGTGGTGTGAAGATGATGGTGCGGGCAACCCTGTAAATTGTGATGAAGCCAATCCCATCTACAAAGTGAATGCTGACAATGGCTCTTACGAACCGGAACGAACAGAATTGGATCGAAATATCGACCCCTTCGAAAGCGGCATGTGGAGCCTCACAGTAGATGGTCGTGGGACGGGCTGGAACACTGGGCTGACAATTGTTGATGAACAAGATTCGTGGATTCTTCGCGTTACAGTAATTCGCCCTTGCTTGGCATTCCCTGAAAACCCTGAAGAATGTACACCAACAATCGAGTTTGAATAATCAAACCAAACTTTGTGGACACTTTGCTCGCCGTGAACAATTTCGGCACTTGCCCACTCTCTCATGATTTCTTTCTGCACCACCTTCTACCATAAGGCGTTGAATTTCCTGTATCGATGTATACAAGTCAGACTTGCTTGAATCATTCCATGCGACTGTGAACAATGAGTTGTCTCCATACCGTAGAATACCATATTCAGGTGTAGTGCCGGTTGTCTTACTCACAAGATGAAGGTAAGCGAGTAATTGCATCCGGTGACTATCGTGTGGCTCAACAGGCACTTTCCCTGTTTTTTGTTCAACAGGAATGAATTGGTTATCGATTTTTACGATTTGATCTGGTCGTCCTCGCACTCCAATGTCATCATCTATTAGCAATGCTGCACTTTTCCCAGAATCATCACTGTAAGCCAACACAACTGATTCCGATAAACCAGCGTCTTCTTTGGCACCAATTGCTTCCTTATCTGAATGGAGGGCGCGTTGTAATTGCCATGCTGTGAAAAGTAACCATGCCAATGTAATCACGATGAGGGAAAATGTGAGGATGCTTCTATTTTCAGCCCAATAAATTGCCAACCCATGTAAGGCGACAGCAATAGAAGCTAGGAGCAACCGAACTTCGGCACTCCGCCCTACTTGGTTTCCATGTTCATCTTTGCTTTCAAATGGGGAAACCAATTCGTCATTTATCAGCCCAGTTCCCTCAATAGTTGGTGGTTGGCCTAATCCGAAAGGTCTGCCCAACCATCGACGCCAAGGTAACGAGAGTAATGCGATAGCCAAAATCAACCAAACAGCAGCTAATATGATGAGATAACGCCCAACTTTATGGATGAAATTTTCAGAAATAATCCCTTCACCAACAAAGAAAAAAGCTGCAGAATCTGCTGAAAGAGCACAGAGTACCGTGAGCCACCAGGACCAGATGATCATATCTCGTGATGCTTTTGTTTCTGAGCGCTTGAATTCAACCATTTTCTCATGGATGCGGTCATGGGCTAGCATACCTTGTACCAGTGCATCCCCGTCTCCACTAACACCGGCTTTGGACAGTTGCCAAGAAACTGGACAATATGTGTGCCGCTCTAAATCCGAAGCCGAAACAGGTAGAATTACACCATGGGAATTTTCCCAATATCCATCTCCGCGGCGCTTTCCTTCCGTAATAGAACCCGTAAGTTCCAGGGCATTTTCAACCGATTCGCCCCTGGCCATATCTGTAACAATCTGAATCTCAAGTTAAGCATTATTCCGGTTTGCCTCGCTGGTCCCCAGTATATTCACATCCAGCGTCCATTCGGGACACTGCGTCGAAAAATCCCGTCTGCATGAGCGAAGCGGTTATGAAGAGGCGGTGGGTGGCGAGGCCGCACGAGGCATCGAAATGACCGAATCAATGTTAGTACCTCACGAAACCTACGAGGTTCACAAGGTTCACATCGGAGCACTTCAGAAGAGCGCGGACATGAAACCGTTCCTCAGCGATGCCCCAGGTGATGGCTCAGGCCTGCATTTGATTGATTTGGATCAAACAGATGCACGCATGAGGGTAGTTGCTCAATTCTTGGATCGATATGATGCAAGCCGAATCCTTGTGGTGAGCGCACGACAGTACGGACAGCGCCCGGCTCGCAAGTTTGCACAATCGATTGGTGCAATGCACATTGTTGGGCGTTTTATCCCTGGTACACTAACCAACCCAGGTCTTCGCACATATATCGAACCGGAGCTCATCGTTGTGACAGACCCTCAAGCAGATCAACAATCGCTTTCTGAAGCAGTCAGCACTGGTCTACCTGTTGTTGCAATCTGTGACGCCAACAATACTCTACGAAATGTTGACCTTTGCCTGCCAGCCAATAACAAAGGTCGCCAGAGTTTGTCTCTAATTTACTGGCTCCTATCACGTGAAGTTCTCAAAGCACGTGGCATCATGGATGATGATACATGGGCTGCAATGCAAGACGTTGCCGATTGGGAATCCAATTTCTGAGTTGACTCAGTGAGGTGGAATCATGCCCGAACAAGTACCGTTGTTCCTCGCACCGATGTCTGGCGTCACAGATGTTGCCTACCGATTGTTGGCTCGCGAGGCTGGAGCCGATTTTACTTCAACCGAATTTACTGCGGCCAGTGGACTCAGTCGTCAAGATGCGAAGTCGTGGGCCAAAGTTGAAACACACGAGCGTGAATCACCATTTATCCCCCAAATTTTTGGAGGTATCGAAGACGAGATGGTAGAAACTGCTCGTCTATTGTCGAAAAACGCTGATACGATTGATCTCAATTTTGGTTGTCCTGCACCCAAGGTGACCAAAACTTGTGCAGGTGCAGCAATGATGGCCGATCCTGACAATTTGATATACATGGTCTCTCGTTGTATTGAGGCTAGCGAATCCCCTGTCTCCGTGAAGATGCGATTAGGGGCGAATCAAAATGCCCTAACTGTGCTTGAAATTGCAGAAAGGTGTGCACAATTGGGGGTATTACGCATTTGCGTCCATGGTCGAACATTAGCCCAGAAATATCGTGGCGTCGCAGATTGGGACATGATTCGTAAAGTTGTAGAAGTTGTAGAGCCATATGGCGTCCCAGTCATTGCAAATGGGGATATTGTTGATTCGCGTAGTGCGGCATCCTGTCTTGAAATAACGGGTGCAGCAGGGTTGATGATTGGCCGAGGTGCGATTGGGGATCCCTGCATTTTTGGACGCATCAAATCCGAACTAGGTTGGGTGGATTTTGAAGCACCTTGGGGCAATGAAAACGAGGCCGGGCAGAAGCACTGGGCTTGGAACCGTTACGTTGAATTGGTTGACGAAATAGGTGGCCCTTATGCTGCACGTAACATGAAACAACATGCAATTTCATTCACCAAGGGACTCCCAGGTGGTCGTGAGTTGCGTCCCCATCTCCACGCCATCAAGGATTTCCGTTTGATTGGAGAACCTCTGAATATTGCCTTGGAGGCATTCTCCCAGCGTCGCCACAACACATTGATTGTACCCGAAGCAATTGAAGCGGCAGCAACCGCTTCCGAAGCTGGCGGGTGGCGTCGATGAGTGATATCCGTCGTGGGTTGAAGGGCATCGGAACTCTGTCGTTGATTTTCGTATTGCTTCTGATAGTCCAAATGGTTTCTCCCTTTCTTGGCTGGGGTGATCCCGAAGTTGAGGAAGGTTTCGTGATTGATGAAGTGACTAACGGTCTTGGGGGTCCCGCCTGCCTTGAGTGGGTTTCCAATCACGACCTACTGGTCTGCGATCGTGATGGCGGCACAATCAAACTGTTGAATTTTAACATCGATTCAAACGGTTCGAGTTGGACACCGACTGAAAATAGTTCAACACTGCTTACGGGCCTAAACGAGCCCCATGACATCCTCATACTTGGTGACCACATCCTAATCTCTGAACGAGGTAAATTAACTCGCATCAATCAGACTATCCTTGATCAAACTTTGAACGAGGTACCACGTTGGACGGTCATCGGTGGTGTACCTACGGGCAATCATCAGACGAACAATCTCGACATCATGCCGAATGGGACTGTGATTTGGCACGTAGGCTCAACCTGCAACATTTGCGATGAGGTGGATGAACGTAATGCTGCACTATTATGGGTGAATTCGAGCACAGGAGAGCACGGCATTCTTGCAAGTGGTGTACGCAATTCTTTCCATGGTATCTGGGTACCTGGCATGGGTTTCGTTTTCAGCGACAATGGCCGAGATTGGGAAGGGGGCCATCCCCTAGAGGAAGTAAACCTCTTGATTGCTGGAGGGGATTACGGCTGGCCCAGCGATGATCCTGCACACCCAGTTCCGGAAGGGACCATCGGGCCGATTGCTACATGGACGCCTCACTCCAGCCTAAACAATCTGGCATACCGCCCATTGAACTCCCCTTTCCCC